>SVSW01000046.1 GCA_015064095.1 Oscillospiraceae bacterium
TGCATGCTCAACGTGCTCAACACCGATCGGCAAGATCCTGACCTGCTCGGGCGCCATCCAAAGCGGAAGCGCGCCTGCGTATTTCTCAAGCACGAGTGCAAGTGTGCGCTCATAGCATCCGAGCGAGGTACGGTGAATGATGTAAGGATTTACGCGCTTGTCGTTTCTGTCGGTATATTCCATGCCGAATTTCTTCGCAAGCAGCATATCTATCTGGATCGTAATGAGCGTGTCTTCCTTGCCGTGAACGTTCTTTATCTGAATATCGAGCTTCGGTCCGTAGAATGCCGCCTCGTCGATACCTACCGTATACTCAAGTCCGATATTGTCAAGGATCTTCTTCATAACGGACTGTGCCTCCTCCCACTGCTCGGGTGTTCCCTCGTACTTATCCGTACGTGTGGGATCCCACTGCGAGAAGCGGTAGCTTACGTCGTCGGCAAGGCCGACAGCCCGAAGCATATAGTTTGCAAGTTCAAGGCAGCCGCGGAATTCCTCCTCAAGCTGGTCGGGCGTGAGAATGTAGTGACCTTCGGAAATCGTGAACTGGCGAACGCGGATAAGACCGTGCATCTCGCCCGAATCCTCGTTGCGGAAAAGCGTCGAGGTCTCAGTCAGGCGCATCGGCAGATCGCGGTACGAGCGCTTTTTGTTTAAGAAGACCTGATACTGGAACGGACAAGTCATCGGGCGGAGCGCAAAGCACTCCTTTTCCTCGTCGTTCGGGTCGCCGAGCACGAACATACCGTCAAGATAGTGATCCCAGTGTCCCGATATCTTGTAAAGCTCGCGCTTTGCCATAAGCGGCGTCTTTGTCAGCTGACAGCCGCGGCGTGCCTCCTCGTCCTCAACAAAGCGCTGGAGGATCTGGATCGTTTTTGCGCCCTTCGGGAGCATGATCGGCAGACCCTGACCGATATAGTCAACGGTCGTAAAATACTCAAGCTCGCGGCCGATCTTGTTATGGTCGCGCTTTTTAGCCTCCTCAACGGCGGCAAGGTACTCGTTCATCTCCTTTTTATCGGGATAAGCGATACCGTATATTCTTTGAAGCATCTTGTTCTTCTGATCGCCCTTCCAATAAGCGCCCGTGCACTGAGTGAGCTTGAGTGCTTTGACGATTCCCGTTGAGAAGAGGTGCGGGCCTGCGCAAAGGTCTGTGAACTCGCCCTGACGGTAGAAGCTGATAACAGCACCCTCGGGGAGCTCCTCGATAAGCTGTACCTTATAAGGCTCGTCTTTTTCCTTCATAAACGCGATTGCCTCGTTTCGCGGCAGCTCAAAGCGCTCGACCAGCAGATTTTCCTTAACGATCTTCTGCATCTCGGCCTCGATCGCAGAGAGGGCCTCGGTGGTAAATGAAACCTCACTATCGATATCGTAGTAAAAACCGTTGTCAACGGCAGGTCCTATCGTCAGCTTTGCCGAAGGATAAAGACGCTTTACCGCTTGCGCAAGAATGTGTGACGCTGTGTGACGGAAAACATGCTTGCCTCCCTCGTCTGCAAACGTCAAAAGCTTGACCTCTGCGTCAGCATCGAGAATACGCGTAAGCGCGGAAAGCTCGCCGTTGACCTCAGCGGCGATAACTGCGCGGCTGATCAGCCCCGCCTCCTTTGCGGCATCGAATACCGAAAGCGGCGCGCCAAACTCGCAAACTTCATTTCCAAATGAAATTTTCATTGTATGTTTCCTCCAAATAATGTTTTCATAAAAAAACCGAACGCCAAACGGCGTTCGGGGTGCAAAATGCACGGTTCCACCCGAGCTTTTAACTCAAATCAATCTTTAAAATGCCGCAAAAGTGGTATCCCGATATCCGCGCGAAGGGCTCGCACCAAACCGCCCTCTCTCTGAACTTGCGAAATAACGGAACAAGTCTTTTACAGATAAACTCTTATTTTTTCTTTGCAGTCCTCGGATTGAGGGATTCGCGCCAATCAAGATCGCCGCGGTCAAGTGCGAAGATGAGAGCCTCGGCGGTTGCGATATTCGTCGCAACGGGAATATTATACATATCACACATGCGGAGCAGCTCATATTCCTCGGCATTTATCTGGGACTGCGTGCGAGTATCGCGGAAACACAAAAGAATATCTATTTCGTTATACGCGATGCGCGAGGCGATCTGCTGCTCGCCGCCCTGCTCACCCGTAAGAAAACGCTCGATCGTGAGGCCTGTTGCATCGGAAATATATCTTGCCGTAATGCTCGTGGCGCAAAGGTTGTGCTTACTGAGAATGCCGCAGTAAGCGATGCAAAATTGTGTCATAAGCTCTTTTTTCGTGTCGTGAGCAATTATTGCTATCTCCATACGCCGTATTACCTTTCAAATTAGACTGCCTCGGCAGAAAATCACCCCGCCGACTTGCGTATTATTATACAATAAAACTTGGATTTTGTCAATAATCTCTAAGTGATTTTTGCAATAATATTTTCGCCGCGGACACCTTGCAAATATTCACATACAAAATTTCTTTTTTGCTATTGCAAAATTTCTTGAAATGTAGTATAATTGTATATATTTTTGTTGATACAAGGAGAAATAAAAGATGATTGACGAGATCGTATCGAAAATTGCCGAATCCGATCCTGAGGTTGCGGCTGCCATAACCGCAGAGCGCGAGCGTGAAAGTCGCGGAATCGAGCTTATCGCGTCCGAGAACTTCGTTTCGGAAAACGTAATGCTTGCCGCAGGCTGCATTATGACAAATAAATATGCGGAAGGATATCCCTCAAAGCGTTACTACGGCGGCTGCCAGTGCGTTGACGTTGCGGAAAATATAGCACGCGATCGCGCATGCAAGCTTTTCGGTGCCGAGCACGCAAACGTTCAGCCCCACAGCGGATCGCAGGCTAACACGGCAGTTTATTTTGCACTCTGCCAGCCCGGCGATACCATACTCGGTATGTCGCTTGCTGACGGCGGACATTTGACACACGGAAGCCCCGTCAATCTTTCGGGCAAATATTTCAACTTTATTCCCTACGGACTTAATTCCGAAACGGAGACCATAGATTATGACGAGCTTGAGCGCCTTGCAAACGAGCATCACCCGAAAATGATCGTCGCAGGTGCATCGGCTTATCCGAGAATTATCGATTTTGAGCGCATCGGCAAGATCGCAAAATCCGTCGGTGCATACTTCATGGTCGATATGGCACACATTGCGGGCCTTGTTGCAGCAGGTCTGCACCCCAGCCCCGTGCCGCACGCCGACGTCGTAACGACAACGACCCATAAGACCTTGCGCGGACCGCGCGGCGGTATGATACTTTGCCGCGAGGAGCTTGCAAAAGCGATAGATAAGGCAATATTCCCCGGAATCCAGGGCGGACCGCTTATGCACATCATCGCCGCTAAAGCTATCTGCTTCGGCGAGGCACTTAAGCCCGAGTTCAAGGAATATCAGAAAAAGCTCGTTGAGAATTCAAAGATCCTTGCGAACGCACTCGTCGCCGAGGGCTTTAACCTTGTTTCCGGCGGAACTGATAACCACCTTATGCTCGTTGACCTTCGCAATATGGGAGTTACGGGCAAGGAGCTCGAGAGAAGACTTGACGAGATTCGCATCACGGTCAACAAGAACGCGATCCCGAACGATCCGCAGTCGCCCTTTATCACATCGGGTATCCGCGTCGGAACTGCCGCCGTCACCACACGCGGTCTTGGCGAGGAGGAAATGAAAACGATCGCACATCTTATAAAGCTTGCAGCAACCGATTTTGAAAACAGCGCAGACTACTGCCGTGCCGAGGTCGATAAGATCTGCAACAAATTCCCGCTTTACAACTAAAAAAGACAAGCCTCGCGGCATAGCCGCGAGGCTCTTTATTTAATTTTTCTTTCTTACAAAAACCATCGCTGCGGCGGTTGCTATCGCACCGATGATTCCCGCAAAAGCAGATGCAAAAGCAGAGCCGTTGACCGCCGACTCCGTCGGCGGCTCGGTATTCTCGGGCTCATCGGGTTCGGTATCGGGAACGCTCGGCTCAGTCGTGCTCTCGGTGGTTGAGAACACCGAGATCTTTTTATATGTCGCACGGAATTGTGCATTTCCCGTCACCCCGTCGGGGATCTCGGGCGACCAACCGGCAAATTCATATTTGAAGAAAAGATCTCTTCCCTTCTCGGGGGCTTCGGGCACTTCTATACTATCTCCGATATCATACGTCGCGCTCGATATCAGCTCTCCGTCCTCCGAATAAAAGCTCACGGTGTAACCGACGTATTTGAAAACCGCATAAAGCGTAACGTCGCCGTTTTTCGTATATATTGCACCGGCGGCATAATCCGGCGTTTTGGCGTTCTTGTTTGGCGACCAGCCGAGGAATATATGCCCCTCGCGCGTTGGCAGCTTGTCCGAAAGCTCGGTGGCAAGACCGTGCTCCTTCTCTTGCGCCGTCGGCGCGCCCTCCCCGCCGTTTGCATCGTATTTGACCGAATATTTGATGTTTTCGGAAAATTTCAGATAATCAAGCGATGACCACCCGTTCTTTCCGTTATAATTAACCTTGGCAAAATTGCCCGATATCTCGGTTATCTTTAGCTTTGTGCCCTTCGGTATCTTGCCGAGCGAAGCATAGGAGGTCGAAGGACCTGTGCGATGGTTCAAATCATCGGTCGTCACATATATGCCCGGCTCAAACCAACCCGTTCGAAGCTCGAAATCGTATTTGACACCGTCTACGGTCTTATAATTCGGCGTGCCGTAGCCTAGTATCAGCGCCGAATTTTTCGGATATCTTTGATAGCTGACGCGGTCTGTGCTATTGCCCTCAATAGTATAGATATATGTACTGTCGCTTCCGATATAAAGCCCGACATGAGTTGCGCGCGAGGACGAAGCCGTTGCGCGGAAGAATACGATGTCCGCCGGCTGCGGAGAGTATCCCGAGCTGCGGCTTTTGTAAAGATCGCGTGCACGAAGCCAATCAAGCATTCGAATACAGCTGATCTCGGTTATGACAGACGAGGTCGGCACCCGCGCCTGCCGCTGACACCAAGAAATAAAAGCCGCGCACCATTCAAAGCCGTAGCTCACGCCGTTTCCCTCTCCGTTGTCGACCGGCGCACCGATGATCTTATTGTATTCCGCAAAATTCCTATATCCCGAGGTGTTGCCGCCGCCCATGTCGGACACGCTGTTGCCCTCGTGATAACCGAGCTGTGTTATGGCGATCGAAAGCACGTCATAGCGCTCATCTCCCGTGCTTTTATAATTCAGCAAGCGGTTATAATATCCGCTTTCCTTATAATATTTACTGACAGCATACGTCGGTGTGACCGCAACGATCGGTAAAACGGTCGATGCTGTCAAAACGCCAAATGACAGCGTTGTGCAAATTATCTTCTTATTCACTTCCTTTTTCATAATCATCTCCTATGTTATTTTTACACGTGTACACTAATTATACCATGCCTCCCCCCTCGGGTAAAGTAGTCTTCGGAAATTGGCAGACATTACACAATATGGGCAGAAAATTATAAGAAATTTGCCCGAAACGATTGAAAAATCGGATAGTGTGTGTTAAAATAAGAAAGTATTTATTGTACGAGGTGTTTTTATGAAAACAAGAATAGGTATATACGGCTACGGAAATCTCGGTCGAGGCGTTGAGGCGGCGATACGCCAGAATCCCGATCTTGAGCTTGCTGCGGTATTCACTCGCCGCGACCCGTCGGCGCTTAAAATAAGAACAGAGGGCGTGCCGGTTCTCCATGCAGATGACGCGCTTAAAATGAAGGACGAGATCGATGTTATGATACTCTGCGGTGGGAGTGCCACGGATCTGCCCGTGCAAACGCCGATGCTTGCAGAGCATTTCAACGTAGTTGACAGCTTTGATAATCACTCAAAGATCCCCGAGCATTTCGAAAACGTCGACCGCGCCGCAAAAAACGGTGGGAATATCGCTATGATCTCCGTCGGCTGGGATCCCGGAATGTTCTCTTTGAACAGACTTCTCGGAAACTGCATCTTGCCAGACGGACATGATTATACATTCTGGGGCAAGGGCGTAAGTCAGGGTCATTCGGACGCGGTGCGCCGTATTGAAGGCGTTGCCGATGCAAAGCAGTACACGATCCCCGTCGAGGCGGCACTTGAGGCAGTCCGAAGCGGAAAAAACCCCGAGCTTACCGTACGCGAAAAGCATACTCGCGAGTGCTTCGTTGTTGCGAAGAAGGGTGCAGACCTCGCCCGCATTGACAACGAGATAAAGCCGATGCCCGCATATTTTGCGGACT
>SVSW01000009.1 GCA_015064095.1 Oscillospiraceae bacterium
TTTTATAGCCGCAGGGCGGTAAATATCGCAAGCGACGAGAAGGGGGCGCTTACCTTGCTTTTTATACATTCCCGCAAGCTTTCCCGCGTGGGTGGTTTTACCCGCACCCTGAAGACCGACCATCATAACAACCGTCGGCGGCTTCGGCGAGATAACGAGCTTGCTTTGTGAGCCTCCCATGATATTTGTCAGCTCTTCATTTACTATTTTAACGATCTGTTGCGCGGGCATGAGGGATTCAAGTACCTCAGAACCCACGGCACGCTCGGATACGGTTTTAACAAATTCACGCACGACCTTGAAATTAACATCAGCTTCAAGGAGTGCGAGCTTTATTTCACGCATGCCCTCTTTGACGTCCGCCTCTGTAAGCTTACCTTTGTTGCGGAACTTTTTAAAGGCATTGTTCAGTTTTTCCGAAAGACTCTGAAAAGACAAAGCAGTCCTCCTTTCAGGTGTTGGTTTTGATCTGCTCTACAAGAGAAATAATATTATCTCGGATCTCTTTATTAACATCAGATGAATTGATCAGCGTTTCAATGTGCTCGGCACAGTCCTTAAGATTTAGGAACTTTTTGGCAAGACCGAGCTTTTCTTCAAGTGCTGTCAACTCCTCCTCGGATTTCTTTATAAGATCACGCACGCCTTGGCGCGATATGCCGATCTCGTCTGCAATTTCGGCGAGGGAAAGATCCTCGTTATAATACATTGTCATAACGCTTAGGCGGCGTTCGCTCAAAACATCGCCGTAAAAATCGAGCAAAAAGCTCATTTCAAGATTTTTTTTGAACATATGCCACCTGTAAAGCAAAATACTTTACATAGTATAACACGATACTATCCGATTGTCAAGTGCTTTTTTAAAATTATTATTTGTATATTGTTAATATCGGTGTTTTATGATATAATCAATGCAGTATATGTCAAGCGGAGATAGCATGGAAGAAAAATACAAGATTTTAAATACAATAAATTCACCCGCCGATCTTTCGGATCTGAACGGGGAGGAGTTGACGGCGCTTGCTGCCGAGATACGCGAATTCCTTGTTGAAAACGTATCCGTAAGCGGAGGACATCTTGCGTCAAATCTCGGAGTGGTCGAGCTGACGCTCGCCTTGCACCGCACGCTCTCAACACCAAAGGATCACATTATCTTCGATGTTGGTCACCAAAGCTATGTTCACAAGATACTCACGGGTAGGCGCGAGGAATTTCATACTTTGCGCGCCGGAGGCGGACTTTCGGGATTCACAACTCGCAAAGAGAGCGAGCATGACGCCTTCGGAGCAGGCCACAGTTCCACCTCGCTGTCAGCCGCACTGGGATTTGCAAAAGCGGACAAGCTTCAGGGCAATGATGCCGTCACGGTTGCAGTCGTCGGTGACGGAGCATTCACGGGTGGCATGATACACGAGGCACTTAATAATCTCGATTCAAAATTGCCTCTTATAATGATACTCAATGAGAACGAAATGTCGATCTCAAAAAATATCGGTCATTTTGCAAAAAACATCGCGCGTTTGCGCGTCGGTCGACGCTATCTTAATACAAAAAAAGCAACCAGAAAATTTGTTCTCAGGATACCGCTTATCGGCAAATGGCTTTTCAAATTAATCAGAAATATTAAAAAATCCTTTAAAAATGCACTTTTTGATAGCAATTATTTTGAGGATATGGGGTTTTATTACCTCGGTCCGGTTGACGGGCACGACCGCGCTGCGCTGGAACGACTGATCTGTGAGGCAAAAGAGGCAAAATGCAGCACATTGATCCATATAAAGACCGTTAAAGGCAAAGGCTATGAGCCTGCGGAGGCAGATCCGGATATTTATCATGCCATGCCGAGCGGCGCGGGTTGCGGCAGAGAAAAGAGCTTCTCTTCAGTATTTGGTGAGACATTGACCGAAATGGCAAAGGAGGATAATAGAATATGTGCGATAACCGCTGCTATGGCAAGCGGTACGGGTCTTGATGTTTTTGCAAAAGATCACCCGGACAGATTTTTCGACGTCGGCATCGCCGAGGAACACGCGCTCACGTTCGCCGCAGGACTTGCTGCCGGCGGAATGAAGCCCGTCGTAGCACTGTATTCGACATTCTTGCAGCGCGGATATGATAATATAATACATGATATCGCTCTGCAAAATTTGCCCGTTGTTATTTGTATTGACCGCGCAGGGCTTGCAGTCGGCGACGGACCGACGCATCACGGTGTTTTCGATGTCGCGTTTCTCTCTGAAATTCCGGAGCTGACGATATATACACCGGCAACAGTCGGAGCACTCAAAGCCGCCATGAAAAAGGCAATGGGATTCGGTAAACCTTGTGTTATACGCTATCCGCGCGGCGCTGAAAAAGAGAGCACCAAAAAACATTTTTATCCGAACGGAATATACGCAGAGCCATCGATTATTGCCGATTTTGTGCGTTCCGACGATCTCGATACCGTTATCGTAACACACGGCGCAATAGTATCTGAGGCAATACTCGCAAAGGAAATGCTCTCGGATAAAAAGGTCGGGATCGTTTTGCTCGAATGTATTAAGCCTTATGAAAACACGGCTGTCAAGATAGCATCAATATTGCCGAGATCGGTAAAACGCATTGTTTTCTATGAGGAGGGAATAAGAAACGGCGGAATGGGAATGATACTTGCCGATGCGTTGCGCCGTCTTGGCGTGCTCGATGGACGTGAATATTCAATCGTTGCAATTGAAGATCCGTTTGTTCGCTCCGAAAAAGACACCCCCATATATAAAACCGCGAGAATTTCGGCAAAAGATATTTGTGATATGATTAAAGAATAAAAATGCCGCCCGGGGCGGCATTTTTATCATCGGTAAAAGCTGTTTCCACCTATGAATTCCCGAACTATACTTGTCGGCGGGATCTCATCATCAACATCTGCTTCATTTATATGGTTTAAAAAATTAACGATATTTCTGACTTCGCTGTAATACTCGTCACTCGGCTGAACGGATAAAAGGATAGGGAAGATGTGCTTTTTCAGAACTGCAAGCTCGTAGAGCGTTGAACTGTTGAAAATAACGTCCGCATTCCCTTGAAACGGAAAGATCCATTTTTCCTCGCCGCGCCGCACCGAGTCCCACATAGCAAGTGTTCGCTGAACAGACGCACCTCGGGTTTCAAAATCGCGCACCGTTCGTCGAAGCAAGCGAAGGAGGCTTGCTGCTATTCTGTTCCGATTATCAAGATCTAACGGCAAAAGAGGGCTGACATATACTTTGAAAACAAAGTCTTTATCAAGATCATCGGGAAGCAGCAAAGGATTTAAGGCATGAATTCCCTCTACTATTATGACAGAATTCTCCGAAATACGAAGCATATTTCCCGATAATTCCCGTTTTCCCGATTTGAAATCAAAGCGCGGAAACTTGACCTCAGACCCCGAAAGCAGGGCACTGAGCTGTTCTGAAAAAAGCTTTCTGTCTATTGTATTTATATGCTCAAGATCGAGCTTGCCGTCACCGTTCGGTGTTATCTTATCGCGGTCGATATAATAGTCATCAAGGCTTATGAGTATCGGCAGCTTACCGTGTGCGCGGAGCTGAGTTGCTAGGCGGTTAGCGCTCGTTGTTTTACCTGATGAGCTGGGCCCCGCGATCATGACCGTTCTGGCACCTCGCTCACATATCATATCGGCTATCTGTGAAAAGCGCTTCTCGTGCAACGCTTCATTAACCCGTATCAGCTCCCGTATTTTGCCTGACTTAACAAGCTCATTAAGATCTGAGACATTTTTGCACCCCATAAGCTCGCCCCAACGCTTGCCCTCGGTGTAAACATCAATTATAAGTTCCATGTTTTTCTCCCGGAAGATGCTTTATCAATACCTATAATTTATATTCCGAAAAACACTCTTATATGATTAAACGTTAAAATAAAAAGCCCACGATGTGGGCTTTTTTTAATATTTATCGCGGTAGCGTTTTCTTATAAACAGGAATGTGAACAAAGAAGTCAAAACGACCACGATGGCGATGCAGATGATATATATTGCAAGACCGACGTCGATATCCGATTTAAGCTCCTCCCAAAGGGAGTTGATGAGAGCAAGTTTTTCATCGGTTAGGTTAACATAGTAAGTTGCGGTTTCTATGCTTTCTTCGTCGTACATAAGATCAAAAGCATCTTCTTTGATCAAATTCATCTCCTCGCGATAGTATTCGCTTTCATAAACGAGCCTGTTCGGAGATGCATAGTAGGTGTAAAGAGCGTTTTCGGTCGCAGGTTCTTCGGAAAGCATAAAATCAATATAGCGCTCGGCTATCAGCTTGTTTTTGCTTGATTTCGGAATGCACATAGCGTCGACGTAGAGGTTCGTGCCTTCCTTGGGATAGAAGAATTCGAGATCCTCGTTGTTTTCATACATGGCAAGGAAATCGCCCGCGTAGTAAGCTGCTATCGCTGCGGAGCCGTTTTCCATTTTGTTATAGATCTCGTCCATAACATAGCCCTGAACGATGTCCTTCTGATCTTTTAAAAGCTCAAGTGCCGCGCGCCATTCACCGATATCATCGGAGTTGACATCAACGCCGAGATAATACTGTGCCGTGCCGAAAGCGTCACGCGAGTTGTTGAACTGAAGAATATTGCCGCGGTGATCTTCGTCCCACATAAGCGACCAGCTGCCAAGATCATCTTCGTCTTCGTCCACCATCGAGGTGTTATAAATAACCCCGATCATTCCGTAAAAATAAGGGATCGAATAGCGGCCGCCCTCATCGTAGTAGTCAAATTTTGCGTTATTTCCAAAGAATTCGGGACGCAGGTTGCCGAGATTTTCGAAATTACTGTGGTCAAGCTCGGCAAGATATCCCTCGTCTTTGAGTCGCTCGACCATATAGTCGGACGGGCAAATGACATCATAGCTGACAGAACCGCTGGTTATCTTTGCATAAAGGCTCTCATTGCTCGAATAAGTCGAATAATTGACGACCACACGTTCGCCGTATTTTTCGTAATACCATTCCTCAAATGCGGCATTAGAATCATATGAATTCTCGCTTCCGTCTGAGATGTATTCGCCCCAGTTATAGACGTAGAGAGTTGTGACAGGCTCGGGAACGACGATACACGAGGAAAGGGATAGAGCGAGCAAAAGGGTGCAAATGAAAAAGGAAACAAGTCGCTTCATTAGTTGACCCTCCTACATCTCTTTTTTGGTAGCTTCTTCACCGATGAGAAGTTAACAATGAGGAGAATTGCAAGAATTACGAAAACTATCAGTGCCGAGAGAGCGTACATACTGAATTTCACATTATGCACCGTCTGGTTGTAAACGTAGAGTGGCAGGGTCTGGAAATTCGGTGAGTTGACAAAATGGCTTATAACAAAATCGTCAAGTGACAGTGTGAATCCGAGCATCATTCCGGAAATGATACCGGGAACGATCTGCGGAAGCTCGACTTTGAAAAAAGCACGAGCCGGAGTACAACCGAGATCCTGCGCCGCTTCGGAAAGCGAACGGTCAAGCTGATTGAAGCGAGGCATGACCGATAGCAGTACATACGGCAGGTTAAAGGTCACGTGCGCTATGAGCATCGTGCCGAAGCCGAGTATCGATTCCGATTCCGTTATTTTCGCCACTGCAACAAAGAGCAGCATCATTGAAATACCTGTCACGATATCGGGGTTCATCATCGGGATATTGGTCACCGAGGTTATTGACGCTTTGATATATTTCTTTCTCATATGATGCAGACCGAGTGCACCGAAGGTGGCGATAACGGTTGCGATAAGAGATGATGAGATCGCTAAAATAAGCGAATTTTTGAGTGCGCTCATAGCCTCCTCATCTGCGAACAGTTCTTCATACCATGTGAGCGAAAATTTCGAAAATTCGCTGAGACTTCCTGCATCGTTGAAGGAAAAAACGATCAAAACGGCGATAGGGGCATAAAGAATCGCGAAGATGAGGAACATATAAAACTTTGAAAATATCTTCATATGATCATACCTCCGTCATCGTCAGAAAAACGGTTCATAATGCTGACGGAAATGATAATAAGTATCATCATAATAAGAGATATCGCCGCGCCGACATTATATGTGCTCAGATTTTGGAAAAGACGCTCAATCGTGTCACCCACAAGGTCGATCTTACCCGCACCGAGCTTTTGGGAGATATAGAATGTGCTGATAGACGGCACGAATACCATCGTAATTCCCGAAATAACACCGGAAACGGAAAGAGGCATAATGACCTTTGTCATTGTTTGGAAGCTGTTGCAACCGAGATCGGCGGAAGCCTCCATATATCTTTTGTCGAGCTTTGACATGACGGTATAGATAGGTAAGACCATATAGGGAAGGAAATCATAGATCATTCCGAATATAACGCCGAAATCCGAGCCGACAATGTAAAGCTTATTAAGCCCCACAGACTCAAGAAGAGAATTGAGCAGACCGCCGTTATCAAGCAGAGCCATAAGCGCATAGGTGCGTATAAGAAGATTGCACCACATAGGGAGCATGAGCAGCACCAGGAGCACACGCTGTGTTTTAGGCTTTGATTTTGCCATAAAATACGCCAACGGATATCCGATAATAAGGCAAACGACCGTTGCGATCAGTGCAAAGGCGATCGAGAGCACAAAAACGTTCGAGTACTGAGAAAGTGAAAGAATGTTCGCAAATGAGAACTTACCGTTCACGTCCGTAAATGCAAAATAGATTACGAAAAGCATGGGAGCAACGATAAAGAGTACCGCCCAAACGATGTGGGGGGCTGCCGCCATCTTTTGAAAGAGGGATCTGCCTTTCATCATTCGCCGTCCTCTTCGGTCTCAACATCGGAAAGATGCTCAGCCTCTTCACTGTATGTGGAGTAGTCGCCGTATTTGCCCGAATATTCGGATTTTTTCATAACGTGTATCGCATCGGGATCGATCGAAAGACCCACGGTTGCGCCGTCCTCAACGGCATCTGATGTCTCGATCATCCACTTAAATCCGCAAACATCGGTTATGATCTCATAATAATCGCCCTTAAAAGTCAAAGACGTGACCTTTGCGGTCAGCATTGCGCGATCGATCGGCACAATGTCAACGTCCTCGGGGCGAATAACGACATCAACAGGCTCGTTTTTGTCAAAGCCTGCGTCAAGGCATAGAAATTCACGACCCGAGAATTTGACCTTATAGTCCTCGCGCATGATTCCGTCAAGTATGTTGCTTTCTCCGATAAAATCGGCAACAAAAGCATTCTGCGGCTCGTTGTAAATATCAACGGGCGTTCCGATCTGCTGAATTTTTCCGTCAGCCATAACGACCACGGTATCGGACATCGTAAGTGCCTCCTCCTGGTCGTGAGTGACATATATAAATGTTATCTTTGTGCGCTTTTGGATAGATTTGAGCTCTTTTTGCATATCTTTTCGAAGCTTTAAGTCAAGCGCGCCGAGAGGCTCGTCGAGCAATAGGACCTTCGGCTGGTTTATCAGCGCACGGGCAATAGCTACACGCTGCTGCTGTCCTCCCGAAAGGGTGTTTATATGGCGTCTTTCAAATCCTTTGAGATTAACAAGAGCCAACATTTCCGTGACTTTATTGACTATTTCTTCCTTTGTCGGCTTCGGCTGCCCCGGCTTTTTGACGCGCAGACCGAATGCGATGTTCTCAAAAACATTGAGGTGAGGGAAGAGCGCATAACGCTGAAAGACCGTGTTTACGTGGCGCTTATAGGGCGGCACATCGTTGATCTTTTCACCGTCAAAAAGAACTTCACCCTCATCGGGCGTTTCAAAACCGCCGATGATGCGAAGCGTTGTGGTTTTTCCGCAGCCGGAGGGACCGAGCAGGGTGACAAATTCACTGTCGTGGATATCGAGATCGATGCCGCGGAGAACCGGCTCACCATCATACGACTTGCTGATACCTCTGAGTTCGATTAGCTTCTTTTCCATTCCGCATAAATACCCCTTAAATAAAAAATATTTGGGGAATGGCAAGGTTGTCCTTGCTTTTTCGGAGAAGTAAACACTCTCCTACAATTCCAATGCATATTGTAACAGAAAAGATATAAAAATGCAATATAAATTTTCGCAAAAAATGCGAAATCTTGAAGAAAAACGAAAAAAACCTCGAAAAATCAGAAAAAAGTGAGAAAAATCTTCCAAAATCTCCCGTTTTCTCGGCTTTGCGCCGTTATTCGGATATAAATATACGAGCAAAAAGCGACACCGAAAACACAAAAAGCGACAATGATGCTCCCACTCGCATCAAAAGATATACCGAAAAGCACCAAAGCGCAAAGCAGCATACAAATGAAAGTGCAAAAACTATCTTTTCCGATATGTAAATTCCTAAGATTCGAGCAAGCAGGCAGGTTAGTATCCGCCCACCGTCGAAGGTTTTTATGGGCAAAAGATTGAGAGCGCCGAGCGCTATTGACGATGCGGCAAAAAACATCGTGTATTCGTTTGTGCGAAGCGGCGAGAAAAGCACGGCCGCGCCAAAAAAGAAATTAGTAAGAGGACCGGCCGCACAGAGCACGATCTCGTCAAAATATGAATTTAACCGTGTACCCGTACCGATGCGCGCGCCGAGTAGATCGAGCGAGAGGGAAGAAAGCTCGATATTTCGCGCCTTTGCTGCTATTATATGCCCAAGCTCATGTATTGTCGCCGCCGCAAGTGCTATAAACGTGTAGACACGGCGCTCGGAAAAGAAAAGGCATATGAGAAAAAGAGGGGCGAGAATCCCTGATTTGATTTTGATTTTCATACCATATTGTATGAAGTAAAGTTCAATATATTACCTATGCTTGATTTTCCATTGTCTTAAAAACAAAAAAGCAAGGGTAGATCCCTTGCTTTTTATGTAAATAATATTCGTTATTCCTTTTCGGAAGAAAGCTTTTTGTTTTCGAAATACTTTTTTGTGGCTTTTGTTACAACACCTGAAAGAACAGTTAGCGCGATAAGATTTGGCAGGGCCATAAGAGCGTTAAAGCAGTCGGCGATCAACCAAACGATTCCTATATCTGCAACGGCACCAATGAATACGAAAGCAACATAGATGAGTCTATATACAAGAACGACCTTCTTTTGTTGGGATTTAAAAAGATAGGTCGCGCAGACCTCTCCGTAATATGCCCAGCCGAGAATCGTGGATAGGGCAAAAAAGATAGTTGCAACGGAGATCACAATATTACCAACGTAGGGGAGAGCTTCGCCAAATGCCGCCGCACTGAGTGCAGCACCGTTATATATTGGATTGACACCTGCATTGAACGCATCGAGATATACATCGGAGGAAAGAACCACAAGTGCTGACATCGTGCATATTACGATAGTCGTGATAAATACCTCAAACACACCCCAAAGGCCTTGCTTAACGGGATCCTCGGCGCTTGATGCGGCATGGGCTATCGGAGCACTTCCAAGACCGGCTTCGTTTGTGAAAACACCTCTGCCCACTCCGTATCTCATTGCGACAAGTATTCCGTATCCGGCAACGCCGCCAAACGCTGCCTTGAAGTTAAACGCCTCTTTGAAAACAAGAGCAAATGCGGAAGGAATGCCCTCTGCGTTAAAAACAAGAGATGTAACAGATGCAAGGATAAAGAAAACCGCCATTACGGGAACGAGCTTTTCATTTACAGAGGCAATACGCTTAACACCGCCGAGAATTACCACGCTTATAATGACTGTAAGTATTGCACCGGTGATCCATGGAGCCACATTAAAGGTGGTTTCAAAAACACCTGCAATCGAATTTGACTGAGTTGCATTTCCGGTTCCGATACAAGCTATCATTGCAAATACCGCAAACAAAGCGGCGAGCCATTTAAGTCCAAGCCCGTTTTTGATATAGAACATCGGTCCGCCAACCCATGCACCGGCCTCGTTTTTTTCGCGGTATTTAATAGAGAGTACTATTTCGGCGTATTTGGTTACCATGCCGAGAAGTGCGCTTATCCACATCCAGAATATAGCGCCGGGACCGCCCGCGAAAAGAGCCGTTGCAACTCCTGCGATGCTTCCCGTGCCGATAGTGCCGGCGAGGGCTGTGGTAACTGCTTGGAAAGGGCTGACGCTTCCGCTGTCCTTTGTGTGCAGATTTTTTTTGAACAGGCTTCCTATCGTATTTTTTATTACGTATCCGAATCGCGCAAATTGAAATCCGCGCAACCTGACAGTCAAAAAGAATCCAACGACAATCAGAAGGACCAGCATTGTGATGCTGAGTATGTTATCGTACGCGTAATTTAAAGCTGTGTTCAAGGCGTTTAATATGGCGGCCATGTTTTTCTCCCTAATATTATAATTGCAAACAAGAATCATTATATATAAAGCGCAAAGCTTTGTCAATAACTTTTTGTGTAAAATATGATATTTTATGAGATAATTTTAAGAATTATCAAACATTTTGACACCAAGAAATTTACCCATTAGACGAATATCGATAATTGTTTACACTGTAAATGTAAATAGAATGGACGTAACTATTACCGCCTTTTCAAACAAAGGGAGAAAAGCTACATCAGCACTTTTTCACTATTCACTTTTACCTATTACCTATTGACAAGTTTCGAGAGAAGAGTGAAAAGTGAAAAGTTAAAAGTGAAGAAGTAAAAGCGGTATGGAATTGATTGCAGAGCAATCGTATGGAATCAAGCCGCAGGAAAATGCACCTTCGGTGATGCCATACGCCTACGGCAATGCCATACACGCTGAAGCGTGATTACATACCAAGCCTGCGGCTTGGATAAAAAATAACGGCTCGAAAGCCGTTATTTTTTGGTGCGGGTAAAAGGACTTGAACCTTCACCGAGTTGCCCCGACTAGAACCTGAATCTAGCGCGTCTGCCAATTCCGCCATACCCGCGAATATTAACTTTTCGAAAAAACAAAGCAGTCGCTATGCGACTGCTTTGCTTGGTGCGGGAAACGGGACTTGAACCCGTACGGTGAAATCCACACGCCCCTCAAACGTGCGCGTCTGCCAGTTCCGCCACTCCCGCGTGAGCCGCTGCTCTCAGGCAACATTGGTATTATACATCAAACGCCTTTAAATGTCAATACCTTTTTTCAATTTTTTTGAAAAAAATTATTCTTTTGAAAACACTAAAAAACTTGACGAAAAATGGCGTTTATGTTACAATTAAAGGGATATAAGAAAGGAATGTAAAAATGTTAAAACGCTTTCTGTCTTACTACAAGCCTCACAAAAAACTTTTCATTATGGATATGCTCGCATCGCTGATCGTGGCGCTGACGGCGATACTTTATCCCATAATCACTCGCAAGATGTTAAATGACCTTATCCCGAACAAAAACTTCAAGCTCATAATTGCTTTCGGTCTCGGGCTTCTCGGTATTTACATCATTCGTATGCTTCTAAATTATTTTGTTCAGTATTACGGACACGTTATGGGCGTACGTATGCAGGCGCATATGCGCAGCGATATGTTCCGTCATCTTGAAAAGCTGCCGTACAAATTCTTCGACAATAATGAGACGGGAAAGATCATGTCCCGAATGACCAACGACCTCATGGATATATCCGAGCTTGCCCACCACGGACCTGAAAATCTGATCATTTCGTCGATCTCCGTGATAACATCGTTTATCTATCTTTGGACGATACGCTGGGAGCTGACGCTTATTATCTTTGCCTGCGTGCCGATCTTGCTTTTTATTTCTCTTGTTTTGCGCAAAAGAATGAGAAATGCATTTATGGAGAGCCGTAAATCGATAGCGGTCATAAACTCATCGCTTGAGAGCAGTATTTCGGGCATACGGGTGACAAAGGCATTCAACAATTCCGATAAGGAAGAGGAGAAATTCGAAAAGGGAAACACCTCATTTGTCGAAGCACGACGCAAGGCATATAAGGCTATGGGACAATTCCATTCCTCAACCGCTTTTGTTACCGATATCTTTAATGTCCTTGTACTTATTGCGGGCGGTCTGTTCCTTTATTCCGGACGTATAAATTTTGCTGATTACTCTGCGTTTATTGTGTCTGTCGGTCTGTTCGTTTCTCCGATCATGACGCTTATAAACTTTATGGAGCAGTATCAAAACGGTTTAACGGGCTTTGCGCGATTTGTCGAGATCCTTGATACCGAGCCGGAGGCGGACGCCCCCGAAGCCGAGGATATAGGAAAGCTTGACGGTCACATTGAATTTTGCGGTGTGACCTACGGTTACAATCAGGACACGGACGTTCTGAAAAACATAAGCCTTGATATAAAGAAGGGAAAGACCTTTGCACTTGTCGGACCGAGCGGTGGCGGAAAGACCACTATATGCCACCTTATCCCTCATTTTTACGATATTGAGGCGGGAGACATTCTTATTGACGGTAAAAGCATCTCAAAGATAACACGCAGCTCGTTGCGCAGAAACATCGGTATCGTTCAGCAGGACGTTTATCTTTTCAATGCAAGTATTCGGGAAAATATCCTCTACGGACGGCTTGATGCGACCGAGGAGGAGATCATAGAGGCTGCGAAGCGTGCAAATATACACGATTTTGTCATGACGCTTGAAAACGGCTATGACACCGAGATCGGAGAGCGCGGTGTCCGTCTTTCGGGCGGTCAAAAGCAGAGATTGAGCATCGCCCGAGTGTTCCTTAAAAATCCGCCGATCCTTATTCTTGACGAGGCAACGAGCGCACTTGACAATGCGACCGAAATACTTATTCAAAGCGCGCTTGACGAACTTTGCCGCGGCAGAACGACGATAGTTGTTGCTCATAGGCTCTCAACCATCAAAAATGCCGACGAGATCGCCGTGATATCGAACGGTCAGATAGTTGAGCAGGGCAATCACGACGAGCTTTTGGCTCTCGACGGAGAATATGCCGAGCTTTATAGACTTCAGTTTAAAACCGATAGCGAATAATGTCGCAAAAGATCCTTTATTCATATTATGATAGTGTATCATAATTGATGGAGGATCTTTTCCTATGGAATGGGTTTTGATAACAGCCGGCATAATCGCGCTGTCTACCGTTATAGGAACGTTTATAGGCTTTTGCTTTAAAAACATATCAAAGAAGGCTAACAACTGTGTTATCGGATTTTCTGCGGGTGTGATGCTTTGCGCTGCCGTCGGAGGGCTTATCGAACCGGCGATCGAATACGGCGGAAATTTCGGCGTTTTGATTGCTGTTTTAGGAATATTTTGCGGAGCTTTGTTCCTTTGGCTTGTAGATAAGCTTATGCCGAAAATAAACTCGGTGATCGGCGTAAAGGAGGAAAACGGGCAGGGCAGAGTTATGCTGCTTGTTGCCGCTATCGCCATTCATCATTTGCCGGAGGGGATCGCTGCGGGTGTCAGCTTCGGAACCGGAAATATGCGTGAGATCGCCATGGTTTGCGGTGGCATCGCAATACAAAACATGCCTGAGGCAGCAGTTATAATTGCGCCGATGCTAAATTCGGGTGTCAGCCGTAAAAAAGCCGTTTTTATAGCGCTTATCAGCGGTGGTATGGAGGTTATCGGCACTTTGCTCGGTTTCTTCTTTGTAACGGTTGCAAACGCGATCATGCCGTTTGCTCTTGCGTTTGCCGGCGGCAGTATGATGTATATAATCATTGACGAGATGATACCGCAAACTCACGGCGAAAAATTCGGCGCAACCGCATCGTTTTTTACTCTTTTCGGATTTTCGCTGATGTTGATTTTTGATACAGTTATCGGTATGATATAAAAAAGATCCTCGAAAGAGGATCTTTTTTATTAATAGTTTCCGAGCTTTTCGCTTTTAAGTATTTTTACAAGCGCGCTTGTGCCGAGACGAGTTGCACCGAGAGCTATGAAATCCTCCGCGTCGGCAAATGAGCGTATACCGCCGGCAGCTTTGATGCCGAGCCCGGGGCGAACGTTTGCCCTGAAAAGCGCGATATCCTCGCGTGTTGCGCCGCCGCTTGAAAAGCCGGTGGAGGTCTTGATAAAGTCCGCGCCGCTGTCCGAAACGATCCGACACATTTTGATCTTTTCATCTTCGGTCAAAAGGCAAGTTTCGATAATGACTTTAAGAACTCGATCGCCGCAGACCTTTTTGACAAGCTCAATTTCACGCTGAACGTAATCGTAATTGCCTGCACGGAGCATACCAATATTTGCAACCATATCGACCTCCGAGCCTCCGTCACAGAACACGCGCGACGCCTCAAAGCATTTGGCTTCGGTGGAGGTATTTCCGTGAGGGAAACCGGCAAGACCGCAGATCTTAATTCTTCCGTCGGCGATCCTTGCCGCCTCTTTGATATAGCAAAGAGGAATGCAAACGCTTGCAGTGCCGTACTTTATTCCGTCCTCGACCACGGTCTTGATCTCATCGGGTGTTGCCGTTTGGAGCAAAAGAGTGTGGTCAACGAGCTTTAAAATTTCCGATCTTTCCATCAAAGCGTCCACAATTCGTCGTAGTTCGGAAGCTCAGCCTCTGCCGAATGATTGTGATCTTTATGATCGTCATCTTTCGGGGTAAGCAGATCGACAATGAAGAATATTGCGGTGGTTGCAACTCCGAGCACCATAAGTCCTACAAGTATGAGGCATGTGAGGCGAACCCAAAATTTATTGGAATGTTTTTTAGCCATTTTTTAATTCTCCTTATATTTTAAGCTGTTGTTTATCAATATCCTTTTCGGAAAGCAGAGTGCCTGCCGCAGGGATCTTTATTTTTTTATATCCTTTTGTGTCTTCAAAGCGTTCTGCAAAATCGGAGTATGCCGCGCGAAGCTTTTGACCTTTTTTAAGTGTCATGACCTGAACGCCTGCGGCACTTCTCGTGGTTTTAACGGGGAGCAGAGAAGTTTTTATGATGATCGCGCGTTCGGCGTCCGATATGAGCATAATATCAAACGGATCGTTTGTCTTTTCAAGGAAAGCGGCAACGATCGGTGATGCATCTGAGTAAGCACCGACGAGCTTGCGGCGGAAAGCCTTGGTTACATATGATGTAACGGGAATTCGAACGCCCTTGCCGTTTTCAAAGAAGAACACCATATTTTCCTTCTCCGGATTGCTCTTTGAATCGAAAAGGCGCATGAATATCGGTTTTTCTCCTTGATCCATTCCGAGCTTTGCGGGAATAAATTCACCCATTGACGAAGCCTTAACGACATCGAAATCGCTCACCTTGACGCGATAAAGCTGGCATTTATCCGTGAAGAATATAAGCTCGCCGAGGTTATCCGTGTCGGCGGTGTAGGTGATCTCGTCGCCCTCTTTGAGCTTTTGCTCGTCATTTCCTCGCAAGGACTGAAGCGTGATCTTTTTGAAATAACCCTCGCGTGTCATATAAAGGCGAACATTGAAATTCTCAATATGTTCTTCCTCTTTATATTCCGATATCTCGTGCGAGTGGATAATATAAGATTTCCTCGGCTTTGCGTGCTTTGATTTGACTTCTGCGAGCTGCTTTGCGATATAGGCACGAAGCTTAAGCTCGTCATCAAGAATTTCTTTGATGCCTGCGATCTCTTTTTCAAGCTCCTCGATCTCCGAGATCCTGTTTAAAATGTATTCGCGGTTGAGGTTACGCAGCTTAATGTCTGCAATATATTCGGCTTGAACCTTGTCAATACCGAATCCAGCCATGAGGTTCGGTACAACGTCTGCGTCCTTTTCGGTGTTGCGGACGATGTGGATCGCCTTATCAATGTCAAGGAGTATCTTTGCAAGACCTATAAGCAAATGGAGCTTTTCTTCCTTTTTCCTAAGGTCGTACGTCAGCTCGCGGCGCACGCATATCATACGGAACTTGATCCACTCGGAAAGTATTTCCGGCACGCCCATCTGGCGAGGAGTGGAATCTATAAGGATATTGAAATTACACTTAAAGCTGTCCTCAAGCGGTGTAAGCTTAAAGAGCTTTTGCATGAGCTTATCCGGATCAACGCCACGGCGAAGGTCGATCGTCAGCTTAAAGCCGCTGAGATCGATCTCATCGCGAAAATCGGTGATCTCCTTGAGCTTTCCGAGCTTAAAAAGCTCGGTGATCTTATCAAGGATCGATTCGATCGAGGTCGAATAGGGAATTTGAATAATGTCTATGCAGTTTGCGTGCTTGTCGTATGTGTATCGCGCGCGAATTCGGATAGATCCCGATCCGGTCGTGAAAACACTTTTCATTTGCTCCGCATCGTAAATAATATCACCGCCACCGGGGAAATCGGGGGCTTTGATAATATCCATAAGCTTATCCGCCGATATCTTCGGATTTTTGAGCATTGCGATCGTTCCGTCGCATATCTCACCGAGATTATAAGAGCAGATATTAGATGCCATACCGACTGCGATGCCGGTGTTCGGCGTAACGAGGACATTCGGGAAGGTGGTTGGAAGAAGAACCGGCTCTTTCATCGTGCCATCGTAGTTGTCTATCATATCAACGGCATCTTTATCTATACCGCGGAACATCTCGGCACAAAAAGCGTCAAGCTTGACCTCGGTGTAGCGCGATGCGGCATATTTCATATCAGAGGAGTACTGTTTGCCAAAGCTGCCCTTTGAGTCTACAAGAGGGTGCAGTAAAGCCTCGTTTCCTCGAGTGAGACGCACTAAAGTTTCGTATATTGCCTGATCTCCGTGAGGATTGAGCTTCATCGTTTGACCGACAACGTTTGCGCTCTTCGTTCTGTTGCCGGTGAGCAGGCCCATTTTATACATTGTATAAAGGAGCTTACGGTGCGCAGGTTTTAGGCCGTCGATCTCGGGAATTGCGCGAGAGATGATAACACTCATAACGTACGGCATGTAGTTCTTCTCAATAGTCTCCGTTATCGGCTGGGGCTGAACAGGCGCGTATACTATTTTTGCAGGTTCTTGAATCTTTGATTTCTTCGCCATATTACTCCTCGCTTACGTTTTTTATTGTATGCGCCGCCGCGCGTAGCATACGGTTATAAAGTGCAAGACCCAGCCCGTCGGTTGGCGGCAGATGTGCATAAATTATTTCTGCATTAAGGCGGTCAGCCTCGCGCAGAGATGAGAAAAGAGCCTTTGCCTGCTTTGCGAGGTCGTTCCTTTTTCCGACGGGCAAAAGCCTTTTGCCGGAAAGCGAGGATATCTCCTCGTCATAGCAGAGCAGTATTGAATTCTGCGGTGCATTTTGCATAAATTGCAAAACGGCATTTTCCTCGCCGTCCAGAAGAACAAGAGGCGCATCGGGTGCATAATGCCTGTATTTCATTCCGGGAGAGAGGGGTAGCTCGTTTTCCGCGAGCTTGCCGATAACAGCCGGTGCAATATCGACCTTTGGTAAAACACATAAAAGTGCATCGACCGTGACAGCGCCGGGGCGGAGCAGAATTCCGCGATCTTCTTCGAGCTTAACGATGGTCGATTCAAGCCCGATCTCGCACTCGCCGCCGTCGATTATCATATCCACGCGGCCGTTCATATCCGCGATAACGTCATCGGCGTTTGTGGGTGACGGACGGCCTGAGAGATTTGCCGATGGCGCGGCTATCGGCAGATTTGCAGCCGTGATCAGCGAACGTGCTATGGGGTGAGACGGGCAGCGCACGGCAATCGTGTCAAGCCCACCTGCGGTTTCGGGCGGTATCGAGCTTTTTCGCGGCAAAATGACCGTGAGAGGTCCCGGCATGAACTTTTTTGCAAGATCATAGTAATATTTGTTCGTCTCGGCGTAAAGCTCTGCGTCCTCTGCGCGAGCAACATGAATTATAAGAGGATTGTCCGAGGGACGTCCTTTTGCCGCATATATAGCTTGCGCAGCGGCTTTATTTCGTGCGTCAGCACCGAGACCGTATACCGTTTCCGTTGGGAAAACCACGAGTCCGCCGCGGCGCAATATCTCAGCCGCATTTTCTATTCTTCTGTCATTTGGATCGTTGATTTTAAGTATCTCAGTGGTCATTTTTTAGTTTTTCTGCGGTATCGGCGGAGATAAGGGTATCTATCATATCGTCGATCTCGCCGTTGAGAAATGCCTCCATATTAAATACGGAAAGTCCTATTCTGTGGTCGGTTATTCGACCTTGCGGATAGTTATACGTGCGTATGCGCTCGCTTCGGTCACCCGTGCCTATCTGACTTTTTCTTTCCGATGCGATCCTTCCCGCTTGCTCTGTCTGCTTTATGTCATATAGCTTTGCTTTGAGCATTTGCAGAGCCTTTTCGCGGTTTTGAAGCTGTGAGCGCTCCTGCTGACATTCAACCACGATTCCCGATGGCTTATGCGTCAGACGAACGGCAGATTCGGTCTTGTTTATATGCTGACCGCCAGCGCCGCTTGATTTGCAGGATTCCATAATGATATCTGCAGGGTTTATTTCGATCTCAACGTCCTCAGCCTCCGGCAGCACCGCGACAGTGACAGTTGAGGTGTGAATACGTCCTTGCGACTCTGTTTCGGGAACTCGCTGAACTCTATGAACTCCGGATTCGAACTTAAAGCGCGAGTATGCGCCTTCACCTTCGATCATAAACGTGATCTCTCGAAATCCACCGAGCTCGGTTTCGTTCATATTCATGGGGGAAACGCGAAATCGCTTTGACGCAGCGTACATTGAGTACATTCGGTAAAGCACGGCTGCAAAGAGAGCTGCCTCCTCACCGCCAGCTCCGGCACGGATCTCAACAATAACGTTTTTATCGTCGTTTTCATCCTTTGGCAAGAGGAGAACTACAAGCTCGCCTGTCAAGACTTCAAGCTTGTCCCGAGAAGAATAATATTCTTCCTGGGCAAGCTCATGTATGTCGCTATCCGATGAATCAAGCAGTTCCTTTGCTTGGTGCATCTGATCTTCGACCGATAAAAATTCCTTATATTTTTCGATTATCGGGGTGAGGTTTTTATATTCTCTCATCGCGGCGGCATATGCCTTTTGATCAGAGATCAAGCTCGGATCACCGAGCTGCGCCTCGATGGCTTTATATCTTTCCTCGACCCCGACAAGCTTATCTGTAACAGACATTAATAGTTGCAGAACGCAGAGAATGCGCGGTATGCCTCAAAGAGATCAGCCTTTGATATGACCTCAATCGGTGCGTGCATTGAAAGAACGGGAACTCCGAGGTCAACCGTGTCGATATTGAGATTTGCGATGAATTTTGCAACTGTTCCGCCGCCGCCTGCGTCAACCTTACCGAGTTCCGCACTTTGCCAAACAACACCGTATTTTGCCATAACTCCGCGGAGCCAGCCGAGATATTCGGCGGAAGCATCGCTTGTTCCGCTCTTGCCGCGGGCACCTGTGTACTTTGTGAGCACTGCTCCGCAGTTTATTATAGCTGAATTGCGCTTTTCGAAAACGTCTGCAAAGTTCGGGTCGTATGCCGAGGAAACGTCTGCCGAGAGGCATTTGGAGTTCGCACGAACTGCTGCATAATTGCCACCGCGAGCGACCGAGATAGCTTCGATCAGATCTTCCATTATCATGCTCTTCATGCCTGTGACACCGTCGCTTCCGGTTTCCTCTTTGTCAACGAGTATGCACATAAGAGTGTGGCGCAGGTCTTCACATCCTATAAGTGCGGTGAGAGCAGGGTAAGAGCAGCAGCGGTCATCGTGTCCGTAACCTGCGATAAGCGAACGGTCGAAGCCTGCATCGCGTGCAACTCCGGCAGGAACTCCGCACAGCTCGGCGGAAAGGAAATCTTCTTCGGTAATGCCGTACTTATCGTAGAGTATTGAGAGAATGTTTTCTTTGATCTTTCCGTCAACAGGACGGGAACCGACTATGATATTGAGCTTTTCGCCGGGTATGGCTTCGCCGAGCGGCTTGCGGCTCTGTTCCGCACCAAGGTGGGGCAGGATATCACTGATGTAGAGAACCGGATCGCTCTCGTCCTCACCGACAACTATTTCAACCGTCGTTCCGTCTGCCTTTACGACTACACCGTGAAGCGCGATCGGAATTGTGAGCCACTGATATTTTTTAACTCCGCCGTAATAGTGGGTTTTGAGGTATGCAAATCCGCCCTCCTCATAAAGCGGAACGCATTTAAGGTCAAGCCTTGGAGAGTCGATATGAGCTGCGGATATGCGAATACCCTCGTTTATATCCTCTGTTCCTATTCTGAAAAGGTAAATGCTCTTGCCGCGGTTATTATAATAAAATTTGTCGCCCGGGTTCATCGGCATACCGAATTTATAAGGCACGTAGCCTGCTTTTTCTGCCATCTTGACCGATTCGGTAACGCATTCGCGCTCGGTCTTGGCCTTCGAGATAAACTCCGAATATCCGGCGGCATAATCGCACATTTCGTCCACCTTTTCGGGAGCTGCCTCGTAAAATGTCTTTTTAACGTATTCAAGATTGTTTTCCATAATATTCTCCATATCTTAATTATAATATAGTCTGTCGTAGGTTTCCTTGGCGGCGCGCACCTTGCTTACGTAAGCTCGCGTTTCCGATGCCGGAATGTATTTGAGAGCTACTCCGTCGTCGCTGTATTCGGGATCGTCAAGCCACGCGTCAACGTTTCCCGGGCCTGCGTTGTACGCAGCGAGAACCGTATCCCAGTTTCCGTATTTCGTATAGAGCCAAGAAAGATAAAAAACGCCGTAGCGAATATTGGTTTCGGGATCGTATATCATTTCATCAGATAATTTTTCGGAAAGGAAATTATCCGAAATGTCTTTGAACGTGCTTGGAAGCAGCTGCATAAGTCCAACCGCACCGGCGCTTGACACTGCGTCCGGATCGAAAGAGCTTTCGGTTTTAATGACAGCGAAGATCAATGATTCCGGAATAAATAACTGATGCTGACCGCGCGCCTTTGTTACGAATTCCGCATAATCTCTTGGGTGCTCCCATCGCTCAACAGCCGAAATAGCGGCATCGTATAGAAATCCGAAAAGCAGGGAAGCGGCGATTATCAAAACGGCGGCAAGTACTATTGATTTTTTTTTCAGCATTTTATCACCTCCGAAAGCACCTTTTTAGCTGCTGCATCAAGATTTCCAATGTTTTCGTCGTTATATATAACGATATCGCAGTTTTCAAGATAAAACTCGTCGTTCTTTTGCGCGTTTATTCGCGCCTCAGCTTTTGATCTTTCAATACCGTCGCGCTCGATAATGCGCATGAGCCGTGTTTCGCGGTCTGCGATCAGAGCAACGGTCAGATCGCAATCTCGGTCAAACCCCGATTCGAAAAGCGTGGGCGCATCAACCACAACTGCGGGTGTGACGGGGTCAAGCTCCGAGATCATGGATTTGATCTTTTCTATAACAGTGCCGAGTGTGATCTCATTGAGTGCTTCAAGCTCGCCTTCTGCGCCCGAAGCAAAAACGATGGAGGCAAGCACCTCACGGTCAAGAGTTCCGTCAGCCCGTATAATGCCGGAGCCGAACCTTTTTTCAAGCTTATCAAGGCAAGGCGACGGGGGAACGAGCAGGGAATGATAGACCTTATCTGCGTCTATCGTTTTAGCTCCGCGATCCGATAAAAGCTTGCAAAAAAGGCTTTTTCCGGAGCCGCTGGGACCGGTTAATCCGATTATTTTCAAAGCCATCACCCCCCGAAAAACCTATAATAAATTATTATATCATAAATTTTGCGATATTGCAAGGCTAAAATAAAGAAAATAGATGTGTCTTTTCGGTTGATTTTTTCTTTAACATATAGTATAATAAATAATAATATCAATTTTCGGAGATTTTATGCAACGATATGAAATACTGCTCATGGACGCTGACGACACTCTTTTTGATTTTCACCGCGCGGAACATGAGGCAATAAAAAATACGTTTGCGGCATTCGGAGTCGAGCCGGCCGATGAGCTGATCGGGGCTTATTCGAGAATAAACAAAGAGTGTTGGGAGCAGCTTGAACGCCGTGAGCTTGATAAAAAAACGCTCAGATATGTGAGATTTGAGCGCCTTTGCCGTGAGTTTGATTTTGCGGCAGACGCCAAAAAAATGGCTGATTTTTACGTGTCTGATCTCGCAACTCACGCATTTCTTATAGACGGTGCAAAGGAGCTTTGCCGAGAGCTTTCCGAGCGCTTTGATATTTATATAATCACAAACGGAATAAAGTCCGTGCAAGAGGGCAGAATGATGCGCTCGGGGCTTGCTCCGTACATAAAAAAGAGCTTCATTTCCGAGAATATCGGATATGAAAAGCCTGCTCGCGAATATTTTGAGGCTGCCACGGCTTCGATCCCGAATTTTTCGAGAGAGAAAGCTCTCGTTATCGGTGATTCCTTGACTTCCGATATAAAGGGTGGCAGAGATTTCGGGCTTGATACCTGCCACTATGATCCTCGGGGCATCAATGCCAAGGGAATGACGTACGCTGTAAGAAATTATGACGAATTAAGAACACTTTTATATCTGCCGACATACGAAGAAAAGCTCGCGCAATACGGTATAAAATACAGAGAAAATATCGAGCTTTCGGAACATTCGAGCTTTAAGATCGGCGGTCTTGCCGAGCTTGGAGTTTTTCCCGAAAGCACAGATGATATAAAAAACGCGATTCGATTTGCGCGCGAGTGTAAAATTAAATACACCGTGATAGGAAACGGCAGTAATGTGATTTTTTCGGATCGGGGTTATCGGGGGGCGGTTATATTCACCTCTGGAGCAAAGAATATTGAAATTAACGAAAATATCGTAAAGGCTGACTGCGGCGCGTCGTTTACATATCTTGCCGTAGCGGCAGGGAAGGCATCGCTTTCGGGTTTTGAATTCGCATACGGAATACCGGGAACTGTCGGCGGTGCGGTCTATATGAATGCAGGAGCATACGGCGGAGAGGTCAAGGACATTTTAATCTCTACCGTTTGCTATGATGCCGCACGCGGTGAGATATATGAGATAAAAGCCCACGATTTCGGTTACAGAACGAGCATTTATGCGAAAAACTCCGATCTGACCGTGCTCAGCGCAACCTTTAAGCTTGAACATGGCGATCCTGCCGAGATAAAGTCCAAAATGGACGAATTGATGGCAAAGCGGCGCGATAAACAGCCGCTTGAATATCCGAGCGCGGGCAGTACGTTCAAGCGACCCGAAGGGTGTTTTGCAGGCAAGCTGATCGAGGACGCAGGGCTGAAAGGATATACGGTCGGCGGGGCGCAGGTCTCCGAAAAGCACGCAGGATTTCTCATAAATCGCGGCGGTGCTACGGCGAAGGATATAACTCTGCTTGTGGATCATATAAAGAAAACCGTTTTTTCGCAGTTCGGCGTTATGCTCGAATGTGAAATAAAATTTATTGATTGAGGTAAAAATGTCATTTTCAACGGACGCAAAAAACGAAATATTGAGGGCTGTATCAGGCAAAAAATGCTGCAAGACCGCATATGCCGTGGGGCTTATTTTCGGTGCGGAAACCGACGGACACGATAAATTCATTTTTTCTGATAAGAACGAATTTGTGGCACACGCCGCGCATAAGGCTGCAATTTCCGCTTTCGGACATGATGCATCGCCGCACGGGGCGCGCGAAAACGGCAAAGCTTATGATCTTGCGATAGAGAGCAGAGAGCTTTATACGGTGCTTGACGGTATTCGCAAGAACGGGTTAAAAAAGACGCTTTTTCACTGCTCTGAATGTGCGATCGCATTTTTGCGCGGCCTTTTCATATCATCTGCAAGTGTGACAGACCCCGATAAGCAATATCACCTGGAATTTAACATAAAAGACCTAAAGCTTGCCTCGGCAACATATCTTGCGCTGACTGAAATGTTTGCGCCCCCAACGCTTATAAACAGAAAAAACGGCGTTGGATTGGTTTATAAAAGCAGCTCGACAATTGAAGACATACTCTCGGTCATCGGAGCGAATAACGCATATTTCGCGCTTGTTAACGGAAAGATAGAGCGTGAGATAAGAAACAACGAAAATCGAGCCACAAACTGTGAAACGAGGAATATTGCAGCCTCGGTCGATGCGGCTGCAAAGCAAATAGAAGCAATAGAGATCCTGAAGGCGACGGATAAATACGACAGCCTTCCGCCGCAGCTCAAAGAAACCGCAGAAATGAGGTTGCTTTATCCTTCGCTTCCGTTATCGGAGCTCGCGGCAAAATTCGCCCCGCCGCTGACAAAATCGGGGCTTAACAACAGACTTAAAAAAATTTTGGAGCTTGCAAACTGAAATGAAAGATTTTGTTCATCTTCACCTTCACAGCGAATACAGTCTGCTCGACGGAGCGTGCAGGATCGCCGATATACCGAAAAGGGCAAAGGAATGCGGACACCGAGCCGTCGCCCTCACGGATCACGGGGTCATGTACGGTGCCGTTGCCTTTTTCCGCGCCTGCAAAAAGGAAGGCATAAAGCCGATAATCGGCTGTGAGGTGTATGTTGCTCCGAAATCAAGATTTGATAAGCAGATCTCGGACGGCTCCGCTCAGCATCTCGTGTTACTTTGCAAAAATGAAACGGGGTATAAAAATCTAATAAAAATGGTTTCAACGGCGTTTACCGAGGGCTTTTATTCAAAACCGCGAGTAGACGATGCCTTGCTTGCCGAGCACCATGAAGGGCTTGTCGCACTTTCCGCTTGCCTTGCAGGCCGTATTCCGCGCCTGCTTTCGCGCGGAGAGTATGACGAGGCTTGTGCGGCGGCAAAGAAGTACGCCGGAATTTTCGGCAAAGACAATTTTTATATAGAAATTCAGGATCATAATTTACCCGAGCAAAAGCAGATATTGCCGTCGCTTATAAAGCTCGCACATGACTGTGAGCTTCCGCTTGTTGCAACTAATGACTGTCATTATCTGCGCCGCGCGGATTCAGATACTCAAGCGGTGCTTATGTGCATACAGACGAATAATGTTCTCGCCGACGGCAGGCCAATAGGCTTTGAAACGGACGAGTTTTATTATAAGACCACAGAGGAAATGGACGAGCTTTTCGGTGAGTATGAAGGGGCGATCGAGAACACCGCGAAGATTGCCGATATGTGTGATTTTGAATTTTCATTCGGCAAAACGTATTTGCCGGTTTTTCCGTGCCCGAACGGCGTTTCATCTGTCGATCATCTTCGCCGGCTGACGGCTGACGGCTTACGCCGCCGCATTGAAATGGGCGATATAGATATAAATACTGCAGATCTTGATGAGTATACAAAGCGCATTGAATATGAACTTTCGGTCATCGAGAAAATGGGCTATGCGGACTATTTTTTGATAGTTCAGGACTATGTAAATTTTGCAAAGAGCAAAAAAATACCCGTAGGCCCGGGGCGTGGTTCGGGAGCAGGAAGCCTTGTTGCTTTCGTCCTTGGGATCACCGATGTCGATTCGATAAAATTCGGACTGCTTTTCGAGCGCTTTTTGAACCCCGAGCGCGTCAGCATGCCCGATATTGATATTGACTTTTGTTATAACCGCCGCGGGGAGGTCCTTGAATATCTTTCAGAGCGTTACGGAGCTGACCACGTTTCTCAGATAATAACATTCGGCACGCTTGCTGCGCGAGCCGCCGTTCGCGATGTCGGCCGGGTTCTCGGTATGCCTTATTCCGATGTTGATGCCGTTGCACGTGCTGTGCCGCAGGCGCTTGATATGACTATCGACCGCGCGTTGAAGATGCCAGAGCTGCGAGAGATGTATGAAAGCTCCGCCGAAATACGCAAGCTCATCGATACGGCAAGAGCGATCGAGGGAATGCCGAGGAATGTTTCGATACACGCCGCAGGTGTCGTTATAACGCAAGACCCCGTGAGCAGCTATGTACCGCTTGCCACCTCAAACGGCGCGGTCGTCACGCAGTTTGATATGAACACCGTTGCCGATCTCGGACTTTTAAAGTTTGATCTGCTCGCTTTGCGATATTTGACGATAATAAATGATGCGCAAATGCAGATCCGCGAGAATGATCCCGATTTCGATATAACAAAAGTTCCGCTTAACGATAAAAAAGCATATAAGATCATTTCCTCAGGCAACACACTCGGTATTTTCCAGCTTGAGTCTGCCGGTATTACTTCTATGCTTATGAATCTGCGTCCCGAATCTATTGACGATATTTTAGCGGCGATCGCGCTTTACCGTCCGGGTCCTATGGACTCGATACCGAAATATATCGAGAGCCGCCACAATAGGGAAAAGGTTAATTATGCGCTGCCGGAGCTTGAAGGGATACTTTCTTCGACCTATGGCTGCCTTGTATATCAGGAGCAGGTCATGCAGGTGTTCCGAGAGATCGCAGGATATTCCTACGGACAGGCTGACATCGTGCGACGTGCTATGTCAAAAAAGCACGCAGATGAGCTTGAAGCCGAGCGCGGCCGCTTCGTCAGCGGCGCTGTTGAGCGCGGCATTTCACCAAGTGATGCCGAAAAGCTCTTTGACGATATGGGTAGCTTTGCAAGCTATGCCTTCAATAAAAGCCATGCCGCCGCGTATGCCCTGATATCGTACAGAACGGCATATTTGAAGGCGCATTATCCGCGCGAATATTTTGCGGCACTTCTGACCTCGGTGCTCGGAAATTCCGTCAAGATCACCGAGTATATTTCCGAATGCAACAAAGCCGGAATTCAGGTTTTGCCGCCCGATATCAACGAATCGGGAATGTATTTTCATGTGAGCGGCAAAAACATATGCTTTGGACTGCTCGCACTGCGAAATGTCGGAAAGCAGTTTGCTCAAAATCTGATAAACGAAAGAAAGCTCGCACGTTTTTCGTCATTCACCGACTTTATCGAACGAATGAGCTCGGGCGAGCTTAATAAGCGCCAGATAGAATCGTTGATAAAATCCGGCGCGTTTGACGGGCTTGGGGTCTTTCGCAGTCGTCTTCTTTCGTCATATGAAAAAATAATTGATAACGCAAACGATAAATCAAGAGGCAATATTGCAGGCCAGCTCGATATGTTTTCAATCGGGCAAGAAGATCTAAAAGCTCCGACCTTTGAATATCCCGATATACCCGAATTTTCCGTCAAGGAAAAGCTGATGCTTGAGAAAGAATGCTCGGGAATGTATTTTTCGGGTCACATTATCGACAGCTATTCAAAATGTATAGGCTCAATAAGTGTTACGCCGATAGCCGAGCTTATCGGTGACGAAAACGCCGATAAGATACACGACCGCGACCGTGTGACCGTTGCGGGTATTATAACCTCGCTCACTCGTAAAACGACAAAGAAAGATGAACAGATGGCATTTTTCACGCTTGAGGATAGATGCGGGGAGATCGAATGTGTGGTCTTTTCGCGGCAGTATGAAAGACTTTCCTCATATCTGCGAGTTGATGCTGCTGTAAAGGTTGAGGGCACTGTTTCCGTTCGTGACGAGGAAGATCCGAAAATACTTGCCTCAAACATCGAAGATCTTATTGAAAATGACCGTTTTCAAGTGAAAAAGGAAGAACCGAAATCCGAACCAAAGCCGAAAAAGCTTTATCTGCGCGTGCCGAATATGAGTTCCGAGGAATACAAAAAATCCGAAAATCTTATTGAGATCTTCCCCGGAGATACACCCGTTATGTATTACGAAACGGAATCGAAAAAGTATTTCGTACGTCACAGCGGCATGCACATTTCATCATTTTTGCTTTCCGAGCTTGAGAAATATCTCGGAAAAGACAATGTAGTATACAAATAAAAAAGCTCCTGAGGGAGCTTTTTTATTATTCTGTGAAGTCCTCTTTGAGCGCATTCAAATTATCCGTTCCGCGAACGGTGATGCCGTCGGCGAGAGAGTCGCGGTCGGCGCGCGGCAGGGTCACAACGAAAACGTCAAGAGTTTCGATAAGCTTGTTTTTCTCGGAAAATATCCCGATCTTCCCGTTATGCTCGCGCATAAAATAGATGGGTTCTTCGTCCTGATCAAGGGTGATCATATCAGATATATCGGCATTTTTTGCCGCTTCCGCATTTTTTCGTATTATGCCCGCCGCCGTGCAAAGCGAGATCGCACACACGGTAACAAGACATATAACGGCGACTGAAAGCGAGCCGAAAAGCCACATAAGTTTCTTGTTTTTCATATAAATCTCCAAAAATTAATTGGTACTATTATTTTGACCTAAAAACGAAATACGATGTAAAATACGGGCAATAATAGAGTTGGGATTTTATTGAAAAGGTGGTTTTTAAGTGAAAAAAAGGGCAAAAACAGGATACAGACCGCGCCGCAAGGCGGCGGTCATACTTGCCATACTGAGCGTTCCTCTGCTAACGGTGCTTTTTTCAGTGAGTGCTGTTGCGATATACATGAATGTTAACGGTATCGACACCGATATTGAGCTTTCTCTTTTTGAGGGAGTTGGAAGTGACACGGTTTCAAGAATTTATTATTTTGATGATGACGGGGTGGCACGTGAGCTGGAGATTATAAGCGGCTCGCGTATGACGGTTTACGCAAAGCTTGAAAGTATACCGAAGGATCTCCAAAATGCCTTTGTTGCCGTTGAGGATAAGCGCTTTTACAGTCATTCGGGGGTTGATTGGTACAGAACGCTCGGCGCAACATTGAACTATATTTTTAAATTCGACACGAGCTTCGGCGCGTCAACGATAACTCAACAGTTAATAAAAAACGTAACCAACGATGACGAGTATTCAATAAGACGTAAGCTTCAGGAGATCTTTTATGCCACCGATCTTGAGCGCAATATGTCAAAGAATGAGATACTGGAAATGTATCTTAATATCGTTAACCTTTCGCAAAATTGCTTCGGCGTTGGTGCGGCGGCGGAGAAATATTTTTCAAAAGATGTATCTGAGCTTTCGCTCATTGAATGTGCGGCTATCGCCTCAATCACAAAAAATCCGTCTTATTATGACCCGATAAAAAACCCGGAAAACAACGCGCGACGCCGCGACACAGTGCTGACTTTAATGTTGGAGCAGGGGTATATCACCGAAGAAGAATATAATGAAACGTACGGCAAGGAGCTGACGCTCAACGTTAACAGAAAAAGCTCCGAAGCAAATTCATGGTATGTAGATATGGTCATAAATGATATAATTGATGACTTAATAGAAGAACTCGGTTACAGCCGTGCTGCGGCAAGCTTGCTTGTTTTTTCAGGCGGACTTAAAATATATACTGCCATGGATCCCGATATACAAAATACATTAACGGAGTATTTTGAAAACACAGATAATTTCCCCGAGGACGATCTTGAGGACGGTAGATGCGCCATGATAATAATCGATCCGTATACGGGAAATATTCTCGGCGTTGCGGGTTCTATCGGAGAGAAAACAGGGGATAGACTTCAAAATTATGCAACAGATACGCGCCGCCCGTCGGGCTCTGCTGTAAAGCCGCTTTCCGTATATGCCCCGGCGCTTGAAGAGGGTGTTATCACATGGGCAAGCGTTTATGATGACGTGCCGATCGAATTTATTGAGGAAAGTGACGGCACATATAAGACCTGGCCGAACAATGCAACTCATGTTTATCACGGACTTTGCGGCATAGAATATGCCATTGAGGAATCCTTAAATACTGTTGCCGTTAATGTTTTGACCGATCTCGGAACGGATCGCTCTTATGATTATCTTAAAAACAAATTCGGACTTGAAAGCTTGGTCGAAGCCGATAACGGGATCGCCTCGCTTGCGCTCGGTCAGCAAAATTACGGCGTCACCCTTCGCGAGCTTACCGCGGCATATACCGCATTTCCGAACGAGGGACGCCGCCTCGAGGCACGTTCGTATATACTTGTTCAGTCAAGGGAAGGAAAGACGCTTTTGAGCCGCGAGATCGAGGGTGAGCAGGTAATAAGCACCGAAACTGCCGCAATAATGACAAAGCTCCTCGGAAGTGTAACGGCCGCACACGCAACAATAGATCTTGACAGATATATCTCAACTGCCGGCAAAACGGGAACGACCCAGGACACATGCGACCGTTGGTTTGTGGGTTATACACCCTATTATCTTGCAGGCGTTTGGTACGGACATGAATACCCGACGACCTTACCCGAAAGCGCAAAAAGCATATGTTCAACGGTTTGGAACGACGTTATGACGGAAATACACGGGGAAATTATAGAATCGGGCAATATAAAGGATTTTGACGTTCCCGATAATATAATAACCGCGAGCTTTTGCGCGGATTCCGGAAAGCTCATGACAGGAGCGTGCCTTGCCGATCCGCGAGGAGACAGAGAAGAAAGCGGTTGGTTTGTTGACGGCACGCAGCCGACAGAATTTTGCACCTGCCACGTGCTCGTTGATTATGATATCGTACACGGTGGCATAGCATCTCCTTTTTGCTATTCGGAGAATATAAAAAAAGTCGGACTTATCACGGTTGAACGCGATTTTCCGACAGAGGTAACGGTGACGGACGCACAGTATGTTTATAAACTGTTGCCGAACAATATATCCCCGTACTTCGGTGATGATAAAGCCTATTTCGCAAATATAATGGACACAGGCAGATATTGCGGTATATCAAAAGGAGAAAAGCAATATAACCGATATTGTTACTATCATTAAATAAAAGCGTAAATGCATTTGCATTTACGCTTTTATTATTCCACCGCCGACGAGGATATCTTCGGAATAAATTACGGCTGACTGACCGGGGGCGGGCGCTCTTTGTGGCTCGTCGAATTCCACTAAAATTTCATTATTATCAAGCATTGAAACCGTCGCGGGCTGTGCAGTATGTCCGTAGCGTATCTTCACATCAAAGCGCGCGGGAAGCCTGAATGCCGAGGATATATTTATATCACGCAGATATACCTTTTTCTTAAAAAGCTCCTCGTTTTTGCCTAGCGTGACCGTGTTGCTCGCTACGCATTTAGAAAGCACGTATCTCGGTTCTCCGAAGGCAACACCAAGTCCCTTCCTTTGACCTACGGTATAGTTTATGATGCCCGAATGTTTGCCGATAATATTTCCGTCAGCGTCAAGAAAATCTCCGGGGATACACTCGCAAGACGTTTCGCGGCGAATAAAGCCGGCATAATCACCGTCCGGTACAAAGCATATGTCCTGACTGTCGCTCTTGTGTGCACTTATAAGTCCGTGATCTTCGGCGATCGCGCGCACCTCGCTTTTTTCAATATTGGAAAGAGGAAAGACCGAGCGCGCTATTTGATCCTTCGAGAGCTGCCAAAGCACGTAAGACTGGTCTTTCTTTTTGTCATCGGCACACAGTATTACGGGCACTCCGTCGATCTCACCGCGCTTTACATAATGCCCCGTGGCGATCAGATCATATCCGTGTTCTTCTGCAAAATCGAGGAAAAGCCCGAATTTTATCAGCTTATTGCAATCAACGCACGGATTGGGGGTTTCACCTTTTAGGTAAGACTCGGCAAAAGGCTTTTTTATGAGCGCATTAAACTGCTCGCGGCAGTCAATAGTTAAATGCTCAATGCCGAGTTTATCGCAAACCTCTTTTGCGTCATTTGCGTCGGATTCGTTGTCCGAGAGCAGCATGGTAGCACCGCCGACCGTATATCCTTGATTTTGCAGGATCACGGCAGCAACAGAGCTGTCAACACCGCCACTCATGGCAACAAGCACTTTTTCTTGCACGATATCTCACCTCCCGTGATGAAATTATAACCCGAATTCACCGTTTTTTCAAGTATTTTATGAATATTTAATAAAATTTACAAATTAATAAGGTTTTTTCTCTTAAAATGTAGTATAATAAATTGATTATGATATTTTGGAGGCCTATATGGGACTTATTAACGCCATTTTCGGCACATACAGCGCGCGACAGATAAAAAAGATCAAAAAGCTCGCAAATAGGATTGAGGAGCTTGCACCGATATATAAAAATATGACGAACGCGGAGCTTCGCGCGTGTACTGATAAATTAAAGGACAGGCTTGCCGGCGGCGAAACAATGGAGGACATTCTGCCCGATGCTTTTGCACTTGTTCGCGAGGCGGACGACCGCGTGCTCGGCAAGCGCCCGTTCCACGTTCAGCTTCTCGGCGGCATAATCTTACATCAAGGCAGGATCGCCGAAATGAAGACAGGTGAGGGAAAGACCCTTGTTGCAACCATGCCGGCATATCTTAATGCGCTCACCGGCAAAGGGGTGCACATTGTTACGGTCAACGATTATCTCGCGCGCCGCGACAGTGAGGAAATGGGTCGTGTTTATGAATTTCTCGGGCTCACGACCGGGCTAGTCGTTCACGGACAGACGCAAGCGGAAAAGCAAGCGGCATATAATGCCGACATAACATACGGTACAAATAATGAATTCGGTTTCGACTATCTGCGCGACAACATGGTCATATACAAGGACGATATGGTTCAGCGCGGACACGCATTTGCCATTGTTGACGAGGTTGACTCCATACTTGTAGATGAGGCGAGAACTCCTCTTATCATCTCTGGCGCAGGCGAGGAATCAACGGATCTTTACGATAAGGCAAACAAATTCGTGTCAAGGCTCAAAAAGCTCGTTATCAAGGAGCTTGATGAAAAAGAGGAGCTTGACGATATAGATGCTGATTACATTATAAAAGAAAAGCAGAAAAGCGCGGTCCTCACGCCTAAGGGTTCAAAGAAAGCCGAGGCGTTTTTCGGCGTTGAAAATTTCAGCGATCCCGAAAATGCGGAGCTTGCGCATCATGTCAATCAGGCTATCCGCGCACACGGTATTATGCACCGCGACGAGGATTACGTTGTTAACGAAAGCGGAGTTATAATAGTTGACGCTTTCACAGGCCGTCTTATGCCGGGACGCCGTTATTCAAACGGTTTACATCAGGCTATCGAGGCAAAGGAAAACGTTAAGATCCAAAAGGAAAACCGCACGCTTGCAACCATAACCTTCCAAAACTATTTCAGAATGTACGGAAAGCTTTCGGGCATGACTGGTACGGCATTGACTGAGGAAGAAGAATTCCGCGAGATCTACGGGCTTGATGTCGTTGAAATTCCAACCAACCGTCCAATGATAAGAAAGGACAGACCCGACAGCGTCTATAAAAACAAAAAGGGGAAATATGACGCAATTGTGCGCCAGATCAAGGAGTGCCACGAAAAGGGGCAGCCCGTGCTTGTCGGCACTATAACTATTGATAAATCCGAGGAGCTCTCCTCAAAGCTCAAACGAAACGGAATACCTCACAATGTGCTCAATGCCAAGTATCATGAGCGCGAAGCGGAGATCGTCGCACAGGCAGGCCGCTTCGGCGCTGTAACAATATCAACTAACATGGCAGGGCGCGGAACAGATATAATGCTCGGCGGCAACCCCGAGTACATGGCTAAGGCAGATATGCGCAAAATGGAGATCGCAGATGACCTTATAGCAATAGCGACCGGAACTGCCGAGATCGATGACGAGAATGTAAAAGAGGCAAGAAGAATATATGCCGAGCTTTATGAAAAGCACAAAAAAGAGATAGCACCGGAAGCAGAAAAGGTCCGCGAGGCAGGCGGTCTCTTTATACTCGGAACCGAACGCCATGAGAGCCGACGTATTGACAATCAGCTTCGCGGACGTTCAGGCCGTCAAGGTGACCCCGGTGAATCAAGATTCTATCTTTCTCTTGAAGATGATCTTATGCGCCTTTTCGGCAGTGAGAGAATGATGGGCTTTGTTGACCGAATGGGACTTGATGACGACACGCCCATCGATGCCGCAATACTTTCAAACTCGATCGAAAGCGCGCAAAAACGCATAGAAGATCAAAACTTCAAGCGCCGTAAATATGTTCTTGCATATGACGATGTTATGAATCAGCAAAGAACCGTTATTTATAAGCAACGCCGTTCTGTGCTTGATGGTGAGAACATCACGGAAATGATACAGAATATGATCAAGGATACGATCATTTCGACAGTTGATTCTTACACTCGCGGCGACAATGCTGCGGATTGGGATCTTGACGGACTTCGCAGCAATTATCTCGGACTTATTTGCTCTGAAAATGATTTCCGTTACGATGAAAATGAATTAAAAAAGCTTGACCGTGATGATATTATAGATGAGCTTGCAGATCGTGCGATAAATCTTTATCACGAAAAAGAGGAGCTTTTCGGTGCGGATACCTTCCGCGAGGTTGAGCGCTCCGTTCTGCTTCGAAACGTTGACCGCCAGTGGATGGATCACATTGACGGTATGGACGATCTTAAAGAAGAGATCGGACTTCAGGCTTATGCACAGAGAAACCCGATAAATGAATACCGCATCGTCGGTGCTGATATGTTTGATGCTATGATAGCCGAGATCAGAGAGGGAACTGTGAGAACCATACTTTCCGTTGTCCCCCGTTCCTCGGTTCAAAGAGTTCAGCTCGTAAAGCAGAGCTCGGCAGGGCTTGCCGGTGAAGCGGCACGCAAAAAGACAGTTCAAAGGCCCCAAAAGCCCAAAGGCGTGACGATATCCGGCAAAGAAAAGATTGGGCGTAACGAGCCTTGCCCTTGCGGTTCGGGTAAAAAATATAAGAATTGTTGTGGCATAAATACGGGTAAATAATATGGGATTCGGTACACTTTTTGTCGGATATATACTGACTTATTTATTCGTTCTGACTCCCTTTGGCTACTTATTTGAGCTTGTCGGCTCGGCTCTCATGCTTTATGCTATGACAAAGCTGACGGAATACAATAAAAATTTCAGATATTCGTTTTTTGCGGCGATACCGGTTGTGTTGATCGCGCTGTTTTCGTCCGTGATAAATTCGGTCGATATGCTTGGAGTTACCTTTATACCGCCAGAGATGCTTATTTTGGTAGTTGCATATGCAAAAGCGGTGTTTAATCTCTTGTTTCATATTGCCTTGCTCACGGCGGTTGCCGATATAGCGCGTGAAACGGGGTGCGGAAAGATAAGAACCGCGGCATACCGAAATTTGATAATTTATGCGTTTTATTTTGTTCTTTTCATTGTGTCGAATCTATCTGTGATTCAAGCAAATGAAACCGCATATTCCTTGATTGCGCTTGCGGGAAATATATTCTGGCTTGCTTGGGTAATACTCAACGGAACTATGCTTTATTCCTGTTATATGCGAATTTGTGACGAAAACGATACGGAAATGAAGGCAAAAACCTCGCGTTTTTCCTTTATCAACAAATTTCGCGAGGAATTTGACCGCAGGGAAAACAAGGCTCGTGAAGCCGATCGCCGCTTTTATAAAGAAAAGAAAACAAAAAAGGAAAAAAAGAAAAAATAAAGGAGTAGGTATGGATAATTTAGCGAATAAACCGCAAAAAAAGGCTCGCACCTTGGGCTTTGCCATGATCATTGCATCGTTTGCGTTTTATTTTCTGCCGGATATGGCGCTGATAGACTTCTTTCCGGACATCATAGGCTATATTCTCCTCTCAATCGGGATTTCAAAGCTATCTTACTTAAACGATACGATCGACGATGCTCGTAAGCTGTTCTTCAGAATGATATTCATAGGAGCCGGCAAATTAGTTGCGATCTTCATAACGTTCAGCACGGGAAGCGCTGAGGAGCAAGCGTCACTTATGCTTCTTATGATCTTCGTTTTTGCGCTTTTGGAATCATTTACTTTGATACCGGCGTATATCAAGCTTTTCGAAGGACTCATATATCTCGGCACACGCCATGACGGCTCCGCTGTCTTTGCAAAAAAGAAAGAATTTGATACGAAAAATGTTTCCGAAAGACTAAAACGTTTCACCGTGATTTTTGTCGTAGTGAAAAATCTTTGCCTGTTTTTTCCGGAAACAGCGGCACTGTCAACTACGGACAATATAAATCCGAACAAGATAGCAATGTATGAGTTCATTCCGCATTTTCGCGTTATAGGTATGATAGTATCGCTTGTTTTCGGAATCATTTGGTTCACGAAAACCGTAAAATATTTCAGATCCGTCAGACGCGACAAGCAGTTTTTAAATTTTTTGCTTGACCGTTACAATACCGAAATACTGCCAAATTACAAGATCTTCGCAGAAAGGAAGATCGGACTTGCCTGCATCTTCTTCATTATTGCATCTGCCGTCGCCGTTGATTTTTATATAGACGGAAATAACGGATATAATATCATTCCCGATATTATGGTTTCTGTCGCGGTATTTATAGGAATACTAATAATTAAAAGTTATATAACGAAAAAGCTTTTGTGGGCATCGTTGTCATCTTGCGGGGTTTATGCAGTTGTCACATCGGTAAACTGGAGGATAATATCTGATTTTTCGTACAGATATACGGCGCACCACGTAAAAACCGATAAAGAAGCCAATGATATGTGGAAATTCCTCGTGGGCATGTCGGCTTTTGAGGCTGTTTGCTTTATTATACTCATTGTAACAGTAATGTTGATCTTTATAAGGATCATAAACGAACACACGGGATATGTTGTCGAGCATAATACGATAGATCCGAAAGTTAAGCTTACAGAGCTTCGCACATCACTTAAAAAGCCGCTTTATATATCGCTTGTGCTTGCATTGGTTGCCGCCTCGGCAGGCGTATTCCGAGTTTTTATGTTCATGCAAACAACAGAGCTTGCAGATTCATCATGGGTGATCGAGACATTGATAACAGGTGTTTTCGCCATAGCTTTCTCAATAGCGATTGCGCGTGTTAAAGAAGAAGTCCGCGAAAAATATATGTACTGATAAATAATTTCTCCCGATATTGCAAATAATTATTTTGTAATAAATAAAGGAGGAAAGTTATGCAGAACAACAACCAAAACCAGAACCAGCAGAACAAGAATCAGCAGAATAACAACCAGAACAAGAATCAGAATCAGCAGAAAAAAGACAATAAAAAAGAGCAATAAAGAATATCCGCCGTCCGACTATGTCGGACGGCGGAAAAAGGGTAGAAAATGCAAGATCTAAAAAAAAGATACATAAACGCCAAAAGGGCGCTTTTTGATATATATTACGGCGATCTAAATGAGATGCAGCGTGCCGCGGTCTTTCGCACCGAAGGACCGCTTCTCGTGCTTGCAGGAGCCGGCAGCGGAAAGACGACCGTTCTTGTTCGCCGCATAGCTTATATAATAAAATACGGTAACGCATATTATGATGAAAGCATACCGTACGGGCTCACGGAGGAGCGCGTTGCGGCTCTCGAAGCGGCAAAGAATCTCGCAAAAGCGGAAATCGAAGATATATTGCCGGAATTTATAAAATCTCCGTGTCCGCCGTGGAGAATGCTTGCTATCACATTTACAAACAAAGCGGCAAATGAAATCAAATCAAGGCTTGCCGCTGCGTTTTCCGATGAAAGCATTTCATCTGAAATATGGGCAGGAACTTTCCATTCGATCTGCTTGCGTATCTTGCGTTCGCATTATGAGCTTTGCGGACTGCGCAGCGGGTTTACGATCTATGACACAGATGACACAAAAAAAGCAATACAGAGTGCCATGCGAGAGCTTAACATAGATGAAAAAATGCTGCCTATAAAGACCGTAACCTCGCAAATAAGCAAGGCAAAGGAAAAGCTCCTTTCCCCAGAAGCCTTTACCGCACAGGCGTCGGGAGATTTCAGAATGGAGCAGATCGCCAAAATTTATAAAAAATATGAGGCGCGAATGGAGGCCTCAAATGCGCTCGATTTTGATGATATAATACTGCGCACCGTTGAGCTTTTGCGTGACAACACCGAGGTGCGCGAGCGTTATGCCGGTCGTTTCCTTTACGCAAGCGTCGATGAATTCCAGGATACAAACACCGCGCAATTTATGCTGACGGCATTGCTTTCGGGAACGCATCGAAATCTCATGGTCGTGGGTGATGACGATCAGAGTATTTACCGTTTCCGCGGCGCAACCGTTGAAAATATACTCGGATTTGATCAAACTTATACCGATGCCAAGGTCATAAAGCTTGAGCAAAATTACCGCTCAACGCAAAACATTCTCGATGCTGCGAACAGCGTGATTGCTCATAACGGCAGCCGTCACGGGAAAACGCTTTGGACGGAAAACGGATCAGGAGAGAAGATACATATAAGAAAGCTTGACAATCAAGATCAAGAGGCTCGCCATATTGTCGAAACGATCGGTAGCATGGTTTCGTCCGAAGGAAGAAAATACTCCGATTTTGCCGTGCTTTACCGTATGAATGCACAATCAAACGCACTTGAAACCGTTTTTGCCAAAAGCGGTCTTCCGTATCGCGTACTTGGTGGAACACGCTTTTCGGATCGCAAGGAAATACGCGATATCGTAGCATATCTTCAGCTTATTAACAATCACGCGGACCGCGAAAGACTGCTCCGTATCATAAACGAGCCGCGCCGCAAGATAGGCGATAAAACGCTTGAGGCGATAGCCAAGATTGCGGCAGAGCAGAGAACGGATATGTTTTCCGTTATAGAAACGGCAGATAAATATCCGGCACTTTCAAGAAGTGCTGATAATCTACTGTCATTTGCACGTCTTATAAATGAGCTTTCGGATCTTGCAAAAAGCACGTCAATAGATGAGCTTGTCCGTCAAACTCTTGACCGTTCGGGTTACAGACAAATGTGGATCGATGCAGGTCCTGCAGAAAAAGACAGGCTTGATAACCTCGACGAGTTTATTTCCGGCGTTATAGAGTATCAAAACCGCACCGAAGAGCCGACACTCACGGGATTTCTTGAGGAGACCTCGCTCGTTGCAGATGTCGACCGTTACGATGAAACCGCAGATGCCGTTGTGCTTATGACAGTTCACAGTGCAAAGGGGCTTGAGTTCCCGATAGTATTTATCCCCGGCATGGAGGACGGTATTTTCCCCGGAATGGCTGCAGCGCTCGACAACCGTGAGCTTGAAGAAGAAAGAAGACTTGCTTATGTTGCCATAACCCGCGCAAAGGAACAGCTTTTTATACTTTGCACCGCAACGCGAATGATGTTCGGCAGAACGCAAGCAAATCCGCCGTCACTTTTCCTTGGTGAAATACCTGAGGCACTCATTGATAAAAAGACCGTCTCTCGTTTTGGTGAACGTTCAGCACCGCAGGTAAAGGTATATTACAGCGAAGGAAGACCCACCGCACAAAGCATGGGCGGAAATATAACAGTTAACAAAAAACCGAATGTGACTTCGGGTGTTGCCGCGTTTGATGTTGGTGATACGGTGTCGCATATGTCGTTCGGCACGGGTGAGATAATTTCGGTCAAGAAAATGGGCTCAGATACGCTTTATGAAATAGTCTTTGACAAGGTCGGGACTAAAAAGCTGATGGGAACCTACGCAAGATTAAAGAAAATAAAATAACAAAAAAGCGCACCTCTCTGAATGGAGAGGTGCGTCTTTTGATTTTTCGAATTACAACAAACGGATAAGCCAATCTACGGCGAATATAACGCAGAGGCCAAGGAAATTAACGATCCAAAAATACCAATGCTTTGTTTTGTGACGGAAAACCACCATACCGAGCAAAGCTCCGATAGCACCCCCGAAAAATCCGAACCCGAGAAGCACAGACTCTTTTATGCGCCATTTGCGGTGCTTTGCCTTGGATTTGTCAATTCCGTATAAAAAGAATGTAATAAGGTTAACAACAACGAGATATATTGTAAAATAATACATTTTTGCTCCTTTCATTGCTATTATATATAAAATATTATACCGATTTTGCCCGTTTATGTCAAGAATCATAGAAAAATAGTTTTAACTATTGAAAAAATTTTTTCATTATGATATAATACTTTCCAATAAATTACTATCGGAGGCAAAAATGAAAAACAAAAAATTCGGAGAATTTATTAAAACAAAAGCAAAGCTTTATTTTATTGACGCCATGAGTGCTATGGCGCAAGGACTTTTTGCTTCATTGCTTATCGGAACGATATTCAAAGCACTCGGAATGATTCCCGTTCAGGGCTTTGATGTGTTGACACAGATCGGTGCCGGGGCACAGGCAGTCGCAGGGCCTGCAATGGCTGTTGCCATCGCAGTCGCGCTTAAAGCGCACCCTCTCGTCGTATATACTTGTGCCTATGTTGGCTATCTTGCAAATTCGTTTGGTGGAGCAGGCGGACCTCTTGCCGTTCTGTTTATAGCGATTGCCGCTGCGGAGATTGGTATGCTCGTATCTAAAAAGACTAAGGTTGATATACTTGTAACCCCGTTTGTGACCCTTTTCGTCGGCGGAATACTCAGCATATTCTGCGCACCTTACATAGGTCAGCTAGTTGGGCTTATTTCAAAGCTGATTGCGTTTGCAATGACCCAGCAGCCGTTTGTTATGGGACTTATAGTTTCGGTTATTGTCGGCGTTGCGCTCACGCTTCCGATAAGCTCTGCGGCTATCTGCGCGGCTCTCGGTCTTTCGGCACTTTCGCCTGCCGCGATTGAAGATCCCTCGATGGCTATCGGTCTTGCCATGGCGGGTGGCGCGGCTGTTGCCGGCTGCTGCGCACAGATGGTTGGATTTGCGGTCATGAGCTTCAAAGAAAACAAGTGGGGCGGCCTTGTTTCGCAGGGAATAGGAACGTCTATGCTTCAAATGCCGAATATAATCAAAAATCCCCGTATTTGGATACCTGCAACTCTCACATCAGCTATAACGGGACCTCTTGCAACCTGCGTTTTCTCCATGCAGATGTACGGAGATGCGATAAACTCCGGAATGGGTACTTGCGGCTTGCTCGGACCTATCGGAATCATTCTCGGTTGGTTCAGCGGAAGCTATCCTGTCACCGTAGGCTTTATGGATTGGCTCGGACTTGCGCTGATATGCTTCATTCTTCCTGCCGTTCTTTCACTCGCTTTCAGCGAGCTGCTTTACAAGATAGGTTGGATCAAAAAAGGCGATCTTACATTACCTCAGTAAATAGAAAAGCACCTGCAAATGTGTGGTTCTCATAAGGATGTTTGATTTTTCCTTGTAGGGAGCGGCGTCCTCGACGGTCCAAAAAGGCATAATTGCTCCGCAAAAAACAAATAATTAACCCCGACAGATTAAAGTCTGTCGGGGTTAGCTATTATTGACGATCATTTTCTTTCCATTTGAACATTTCTTTGAAATCATTGTAACAAGTAGGACATATCCAATAGTAATTATCTTCTGTCGTATATCCCTCATGTAGTGTGTCGGGATAATCGGAAAATTTCTCCCAACAAAACTCGCAATGATCGTGATCCCATTCTTTCTTGGGTGCTCTCCATTTGCGAAAATATAATGTTTTGCCTGATAAATAATCTTTTTGACCTCTTAATCTCCAATCATCCTTATCTATCACGAATATATCTCCTTTGCTGCTTTATCGCCGGTTTCGCCTTTGTATTACAAAGGCACAGGGCAAAGCCCATACCCCTATTCTTCTGCGTATAATTCGTCGTAATACCACCGTATAGGGTTTTCATAAATATATCGCAAATGCTCATCATAGTCCTGACGGTTGCGAATGATGTGATCATTGGAGC
>SVSW01000010.1 GCA_015064095.1 Oscillospiraceae bacterium
CGCGTACGGATGGGATAAACGCTGAGAGCATCTAAGCGTGAAGCCCACCTCAAGATTAGATATCCCTCCTAGCTTGACTAGGTAAGGTCACTTGTAGACTACAAGTTTGATAGGTCGGAGGTGTAAGCACAGTAATGTGTTCAGCTGACCGATACTAATAGACCGAGGGCTTGAACTTCTTGTTCAAGTTTACGATTACTTGAGTTTCGATACTCCAAAATATGATCTTTATTCGGTTTTCAATGAATACAGGAAGTATTCAAATTAACCTCAGGGTTTCATATACGCCTTAGCTCATACTACGGGCTACCGAGTGAGCGAAAGACATCTATGCACCTTTAGCTCAGTTGGTAGAGCAACTGACTCTTAATCAGTGGGTCCCGGGTTCGAATCCCTGAAGGTGCACCATCCCGAAAGGGAAAAGTCAGTGTTTCTAACGCAGAGGGTCCACCCGTACCCATTCCGAACACGGAAGTTAAGCTCTGCAGTGCCGAAAATACTTGCCTGGCGACGGGTCGGGAAGATAGGTCAACGCTGACACACAGTCGGTTATTTTAACGCAGAGGGTCCACCCGTACCCATTCCGAACACGGAAGTTAAGCTCTGCAGTGCCGAAAATACTTGCCTGGCGACGGGTCGGGAAGATAGGTCATAGCCGACACAAAAAAGGGAAACTTAATAAGTTTCCCTTTTACCATATACGCCTCTTTAGCTCAGTTGGCAGAGCACGTGACTGTTAATCACGGTGTCGTTGGTTCGAGCCCATCAAGGGGCGCCAGAAAAAAGCACTTGCATTCGCAAGTGCTTTTTTCAACTAAATCCGCCGATGGCGGAATAAATACACCATCGTAAACTTGGGTTATTTTCCTCTCTTCGATATGATATACTCGCTTGGAGACATGCCGTATTGTTTTTTGAAGGTTCTGTTGAAATATGAAATGTTGTCAAATCCGCACTCAAGAGCAATGTCAATGATTTTATCCTTTGTTCCCAATAATAGCGCCTCAGCTTTTTGCAGCTTCAATAAAAGACAGTATTCGTGAAAACTCATATGCATTTCTTTTATAAATAAACGACCCATATATTTCTCATTTTTATGATAGACGACAGACAGATCCTTTAGCGTTGGATTAGAACAGCACATGCGTTCGGCATATTGTTTAAGAGCCGAAACCAACCAATGCATAGAGGTAGATGTTTTGGGTTCTTTTACGTATAGTATTTTGATGTAATCGGAAACAATTTCGGCAATTTTCAAAAGCTCATCGGCATTATTACAAAATTCACTTTCCTGCGTTAATTCGTAAAGATTTTTTCTATCAACATTTGTGTGGCGGCAGACCTTGTCTAATCTGGAATTAGTATAATTTATGTCTACAATAGCATTACCAACGTAGACAATTGCTACCACCCTTTCACCTATGACAACAGGCATAGCTACTTCATAAATACCATATATACAGTGACCGTAAAATGGCTTTTTTGATGTGATAGCTTTTGTATTTGCAAGTTTTTTACAATACAAGCAAGAACGGTATCCTTTTTCTGTGGATTTCGCAATATCACAAAACTTTTTTGAATGAATCGTGTTTGCAAAGATGATCTTTGTTGAGGGAGTATCGAGTATGCCACTCAAATCCAAGACGCTGATATGTAGCTTTCTTCCCTTGGTGAGCATATCTATTAGAAATTGAAGATTTTGCATTTTTATATCTCCAATACACTTTTTTGTTTTATTATATCATATAAGTGCCTTTTGTACAAGCTTTTTTGCCTTTTGTGCAAGAAAAAGCAACATGACGGTGTTATAATGAAATAAAAAACGGAGGGTGCTATGAAAAAATACGATCTTGCCGTGATCGGTGGCGGCTTTGCGGGCGTGGCGGCGGCATTAGCCGCTGCAAGAGCGGGAGTTAAGGTTCTTATTGTTGAAAAATCAAATTGTCTCGGTGGTGCGGCGGTGAATTGCCTCGTCAATCCTTTTATGCCGTATTGGACTGAAATTGACGGTAGGCGCGTGGACCTTTCTGCCGGTATCTTTAAGGAAATACGGGATCGCTTGGAAGCGAATCATGCAATGAGCGGAAAAAGCTTTTTGGAAGAAGAACTGAAATATATTCTGAACGAAATGGTTGCCGAGGCGAACATTGATCTGCTTTTCCACGCTTATATTTTCAGGGCGGAGAAATGCAATGAGCATATTGCGTCAATAATGGTTGCGACCAAGAGCGGCGAAATGCAGATTGAGGCAAATTATTTTATTGATGCCACAGGGGACGCTCAGCTTGCTTATCTTGCCGGCTGCCAGACTGTGCTTGGCAGAGAGTCGGATCATTTGTGCCAGCCTATGACATTGTGCTTCCGTGTGGGAAATGTGGACGTTGAGAAGTTTTATGCAAGCAGAGAAAGATTAAAAATTGCGCATGCACAAAGTCTTGCTGCGGGCGAGCTGATCAACCCAAGGGAAAATATCCTTGTGTTTAAAACACCTATACACAATGTACTACATTTTAATACTACAAGAGTGGTAAGAAAAAACCCCGTCTCACCAGAGGAGGTAACAGAGGCAGAGGTGCTGGCACGCAAGCAGGTATATGAGATATACGAATTTATGAAAAAACACGCCGATGGGCTTGAAGATAGCTTTCTTATGATGACAGCGGGCGAAATCGGTGTCAGAGAGAGCCGTATGATCGTGGGCGACTATGTACTGACGGAAGAAGATTGCAGAAGCTGTGTGAAATTTGAAGATGCAATCGCAGCCTGTAACTATGACATTGATATTCACAATCCCGAGGGTACGGGAACCAGCCATTACTATTTTCCGGCAGGTGAATATTATACCATTCCTTATCGTAGCCTGATTCCGAAGAGTGCGGAAAATCTTCTGGTAGCCGGAAGATGTATCTCCTCGGATCACGGAGCGCAGGCGTCGTATAGAATTATGCCCGTTGTTTGTTGCATTGGCGAAGCAGCAGGGGCAGCGATCGGTCTGGCAGAAAGAAATAAAGCCTCTGTACGCGAGATCAATGTTAGTGAACTGCAAAACTCACTAAAAAATAACGGTGCATATATCGGGGTGTAAATGAAAATATAATTGATTTGTCCGGTTGTCATTTTCGCCTCTAAACGCAAAAATCCCGAACGCAAAAGCGTTCGGGATTTTACTTTTTCACTTTTCACTAATTTTGGCGTGTAAGGAATTTTAGGTAAGAGGTAATAGTGAATAGAGAAGAAGTAAGGTTGATTTGCTACGCAAATCTTCATTTGATTAAGTTGCGCTTTTTTCAATAATGTTTGCCCGTCGAGCGCCGGCTTTGGATTTTGCGTAAAAAAAGTATCCTAATATAAAGACAACTATCAGAACACTTATCCATTGCGATGTTGACAGAAACAAAAACTTGCCTCTTACGGCATCGCCGCGGAAAAATTCGAGAATAAAGCGTATAATTGAATACGAAAGCGCGTATGTGATCACACACAGATATTTTTTATCCGTTTTGATAAAGATGATCAAAAGAGCAAAGAACAGCAGGAGCAAAGCGGCGGCTTCTATAAGCTGTATCGGCAAAAGCGGAACACCGACCGGAGCACCGCCCGTTTCTGTCGTATATGTATATGAGAACAAGCCGTTATAAGGGATGCCGTAGCAGCAGCCGCCAAAAAAGCAGCCGACTCTGCCGATCGCATGACCGAGAGGAATGACAGCCGCGTATATATCTGCAAATTCGGAAAATTTCATTTTAAATTGCCATGTGTATATAATAAGACCCAAAAGACCGCCGATAAGTCCCCCGTAAAACACGAATCCCCCTTTTATCAGAGAAATTAAAAGATCGGAAATGGGTACGTCGTATTCAATTTTATATGCAACGATGGATTCCCAAGACGCGAGTATGAACAAAAGCTTAGAACCCACGATAGCTCCTATCATGGTATAGATGCCTGATGAAACGATATCAAATTTTGATATTTTGCTTTTTTTGCATATGATCAGCGCAACGGCAGCGGAGGCAAAAATACCCGCAAAAAACAATATTCCGTACAGAGGGATCTGATTCCCTAAAAATTCAAAATACATAAAACACCTCAGGATCAAAGGGCTATCCTTAATAGCGGACAGCCCTTGTTTTTTGCGCTTTAATTAAGACAGCGTGCCCATACCGGCGAGAGCGCCGGTTGCGCAAATGATGCACAGGCCGCAAGTGAAGAACATGATTGCAGTGATAACAACGGCAATGATGCCAAGCACAAGTCCTGCGGTTGCGATGCCGGCAGGCTGATCTGCGGCTTTAAGCTTCTTTCCGCCAATAATGGAAAGAACGAGGCCCACTATCGCAACGGGAAGTCCCAAAATCGCAAACCAACCGTTCAAAAGCCCGAAAACGATGCCGATGATACCGAGCACCATTCCGGCTATAGCTTGTCCCTTTCCCATGATGTACTCCTTTCATAGCTTTTGAAAATTCGTTACGGGCGATTTTTGCTTTTTGCGAAAAAACGCAAAGGCAGAAAACGCGGCATGTAACAAATTGTTACATAATTAGTGTAACACAATGTTACACTAATGTCAAGATGTTTTTGATATTTTTCGGGAGAATCTATCATGATAGGATTGAAAGAAATAAGAAAACGCAAGGGGTACAGTCAGTTAAAGGTCGCATTTGATCTGAACATAAGCCGTGAAGCCCTCTCTTATTATGAAAACGGCAAGCGCAGCCCGGATATAGATATGCTTTGCCGTATGTCGGAATATTTCAACGTTTCAATTGATTATCTGATACGGGGCGAAGAATTCAACAAAAAATAAAAGCACTTGTGAAAGTGCTTTTTATTATAATAAATCAAGCCTAACTCTTGAAAGAAACGGAATTTTGTATTATAATGAACGCAAGCATTTAACGGTAGGAACGAGCGCTCGGGCGAGGGAAGCTCGGTGAAAAGTTCATATCAAAAAGTACATGGCGGAGAAATTTATGGAGCTTAAATATATACATCTTTCGGAGCTTTTCGGCGAGCCGATCTCGGCACAAAAGGTCGAAGAGCTTGCCGATCGGCTTTTGGACGACCCAAGATTTGCAAAAATTGCCGATGCGGCGCAGGGAAAAAAGAATATAGAGAAGCGCGCGGAGACGCTTTCGTGGCTTTATCTGCTCGACGGGTCGATCCCGTGCGGCGCGCAGGTTTATTACGAAAAAAGCGGCAAGCCGCAATCAGACGGTGTGTTTTTTTCCGTTTCGCACAGCGACGGGCTTTGCGCCATCGCGATCGCAGATGGGCCGATCGGGCTTGATATTGAGCGCTTGCGCGAATTTCCCTCACGCGAGAGCTTTGCCGAACGGTATTTTTCGGAAAACGAACGCGCGGCGGCGCGCGACCTGGTCGGATTTTTCGGCGTTTGGACAAAAAAAGAGGCGTGTTTCAAAAAAACGGGAGAGTGGGTCGACACATCTGCCGAAAGCATTGAAACGTCGGAGCTTGATCTTTGCGGTGAAAGATATATCGTTTCAATATGTAGTAAATAAAAAGCCCCCTCGTTTAGCGTGCTAAACGAGGGGTGTTTTCGGTTACTCACAAAATTTTGTGCAAGAGGAATAAATCCTCTTATTGCTTTTATTCCTCGTGGGTCGGCTCGATCAGTCCGTATTCTCCGTCATTTCGCGCGTAGACCACGCAGGTGTCGCCGGTCTTGTCATCTTCGAAAACGAAGAAGCTGTGATTCAGCAGGTTCATCTGCAAAATCGCCTCCTCGGGCGACATCGGCTTGAAATAGAACGATTTTTTGTGTATCACAAAATCGGTCTCCTCGGGCTCAAGATCCGCCGAGGATACCGCGTCCGGCACCGGTTGGGGACGAATACGTTTATCGAGCTTCGTTTTATATTTTCTGATCTGACGCTCAATGGAATCGATATCACGGTCAAGCGCATCGCGGAAGGTCGCTTCCTCTGACTCCGAACGGAAAAGCGTGCTTGAGGCATTGATCGTCACCTCAAGTCTTTCTTTGTTTCGTCTGCGGCTGAAGGTCACTGTGGCGTCTGCCTCATCATAGAAGTACTTGTCAAGCTTTGAAAGCTTCTTTTCAATCAGATCCTTCATGTCCTGCGGGACCGTCATCTGTCTTCCGACTACTGTAATTTTCATACGTACCCCCTGTAAAAAACTTCGGGAGGAGGGAAGCCCTGCCTCCCGTTAATTATATTATATCACTTTTGTATTTATTTGTAAATAGTAAATCAAAAAAACGAAAAAAAACATAAAACTTTGTGAATATTGACGAATATAACACTAAAAAATACGAGCAACAGCCAAACTATCCGTTGACATTTGCATAAAATGTGGTACAATATTAATATATGTTCCGAAACGGAGAAAAAAATGAACGACGAGAAGAGAATAAAAGAGCTGCGAGCCGAGCTTTCACGCCACGCAAAGCTCTATTATGTATATGACGCACCCGAGATCTCGGATTATGAGTATGATATGCTCTACGCCGAGCTTCTTTCGCTTGAAGAAAAGCACCCCGAGCTTTTCGACCCCGAATCGCCCACACAGCGTGTCGGCGGCGCGCCGCTTTCGAAATTCGAGGCGGTGACGCACAGCGTCAAAATGGATTCTCTTTCGGACGTTTTCTCATTTGATGAGCTTTTTGATTTCATAGATAAAAACGGTGAGATCGTTTATTCCGCCGAGCCGAAAATTGACGGACTTTCCGTTTCCCTTCGATATGAAAACGGAGTTTTCACGCAAGGCGCAACGCGTGGCGACGGAACGGTCGGCGAGGACGTAACGCAAAACCTCAAAACCGTTTTTTCGATACCGATGAAGCTCAAAGAACCGCTTGACATCACGGTGCGGGGCGAGGTATATATGCCGCGCGCGGTGTTCGAGCGCATAAACGCCGCACGGGAGGCAGAGGGAAAGCCGCTTATGGCAAATCCGAGGAATGCCGCGGCAGGATCGCTGCGCCAGCTCGACCCGAAGATCGCCGCTTCGCGCGGACTTGATATTTTCGTTTTCAATCTTCAGTCGGGGGCTCTGTATGCGGACGGCCGCGCCGCGACCTCGCACACGCAAACTCTTGACCGACTTGCAGAGCTCGGATTTTCTGTCATCGAAAACCGCGCAAGGCTTTCTCGTAAAAAGGACATTGAAAATTATATAAAGGATCTCGGCGAAAAGCGCGACGGTCTTGCTTATGATATTGACGGAGTTGTTATAAAAGCCGATCTGTTTTCCGACCGAGCGCGTCTTGGCGAAGGAACGAAAACGCCGAAATGGGCGGTGGCATATAAATTCCCGCCCGAGGAAAAGGAAACGAAGCTGCGCGCGATCTCGATCGCGGTCGGCAGAACGGGAGTTTTGACCCCTGCCGCCGAGCTTGATCCCGTGCGCCTTGCGGGAACGACTGTCAGCCGAGCCACGCTGCACAATCTTGACTTCATTCGCGAGCGCGATATAATGATCGGCGATACGGTCATTTTGCGCAAGGCGGGTGATATAATTCCCGAGGTGCTTTCTTCCGTTCCGTCAAAGCGCGACGGCAGCGAAAGGGTCTTCGAGATGCCGAAGGTATGCCCGTCGTGCGGCGAGCCTGTTTTCCGTGATGATGAGGCGGCAGTCAGATGCACGAATTCCGCGTGTCCGGCGCAGCTGTCACGCGCCATTGAGCATTTTGCTTCAAAGGGGGCTATGGATATTGACGGTCTTGGACCTCAGATAGTCGAGCTGCTCCTTAAAAATAAGCTTATATCGGATTGCGCGGATCTTTACGAGCTTCGCGCCGAGGATATAGCAGAGCTTGAGCGCATGGGCGAAAAATCGGCACAAAATCTGATAAATGCAATAGAAAATTCAAAATCCGCAGGGCTTGAACGGCTGATATATGCACTCGGCATAAGAAACGTCGGTCAGGTCGCCGCGGCGGCGCTTGCTGGAAAATACAAAACGCTTGACGCGATCATGGGGGCTACGGCGCCGCAGATCGAAACGATCCCCGATTTCGGTGCGATCACGGCAGAGTGCGTCGTCAACTGGTTTTCGCATGAGCCGAACCGAGCGCTTTGCGAAAGGTTGAAGGCGGCGGGGCTTGTCACGGAATCGACCGCCGCACCTACCGGTGAAAAATTCACGGGACTGACCTTCGTTTTAACGGGAACGCTGCCGACAATGTCACGCGATGAGGCGGGTGCTCTTATAAAAGCCGCAGGCGGTAAGGTTTCGGGCTCGGTTTCGTCGAAAACGTCATATGTAGTTGCGGGTGAGGCGGCAGGCTCAAAGCTGACCAAAGCCCAATCGCTCGGGATCAAAATAATAGATGAAGCGGAGCTTATGGAAATGCTCCGAGATCAAGGATAAAATGGGATTTTTTGATACGGTTGCGGCGGTTTCAACGCCGCGTGGATTTGGCGGCATTGCCGTAATACGAATATCGGGCGATAAAGCCGTTGAGATCGCCGAGCGAATGTTTGTACCGTTCGAAAAAAAGCTTTCCGACGTCGAGGCAAACCGAGCGGTCTACGGAAAGATTTATTTGAGTGAGACTGACGGCAAAAAAAGAGAGATCGACGACGGTCTGGCGGTCGTTTTTCGCGCGCCCCACTCGTTTACGGGTGAGGATACTGTTGAGATCAGCTGCCACGGCGGCGTGCTTATAACCGACACGGTGCTTCGCGCGGCGTTCGCCGCAGGTGCAAAAGCGGCAGGCGCAGGGGAGTTTACTCGGCGCGCCTTCGTAAACGGTAAGCTTGCTTTGACGGAAGCGGAGGCTCTTTCCTCGCTTTTAACCGCGGCGACCGACGATCAGTTGAAGCTCGCTCGCGCAGGTGCATCGGGCACGCTTTCACGAGGCATCTCAAAAATATATGAAGATCTGCTCTCGGTCAGCACCGCGATCCGCGCAAAGATAGATTTTCCCGACGAGGATCTTTCGGAGCTTTCGGACGAGGATATCGAGCGCGGAATAAAAACCGCACTAAAAGATGCAAAAAAGCTCGAGGCAACGTATAAAACGGGACGCGCCGTGGCGATCGGGATACCGACCGTTATATGCGGACGTACAAACGCCGGAAAGAGCTCGCTTTACAATAGGCTCGTCGGGGACGATGCGGCGATCGTCACTGACATAGCGGGAACGACACGCGATATAATAAGTGAAACGGTTTCGTTCGGCGGCGTGACCCTAAAGCTGTTCGACACCGCAGGACTGCGCGAAACAGACGATAAGGTCGAAAGGATCGGCGTTGAAAGAGCAAAGGATGCAATAAGAAAAGCCGAGCTGATCATAGCCGTTTTTGACGGCTCTGCCGAACTCGGCGAAGATGACCTGAATAGTATTAGTGAAATCGAAAATTCCGGAGCCGCCGTGGTCGCCGTGATCAACAAAAGCGATCTTGGTCAACACCGCGACACGGATAAGATAAAAAAGAAATTCAAAAACACGGTCGTGCTTTCGACCGCCACGGGCGAAGGAATCGATAGTCTTTCCGAAAAGATCAGGTCGCTGTATTTTGACGGCGAGATAGATCTTTCGTGCGATGCTGTCGTAACTAACGAAAGACAGCACGCCGCTTTGGTTCTCACGTCCGATCACTTGCGTTCGGCACAGGAAGCGCTGGAGCTTTCCGTTCCCGTTGACGCCGTGTGCTCTGATATCGAGCGCGCCATGTCGGCACTTGCCGGAATTGACGGACGGGAGGTCGGCGAGGACATCGTTGCGTCCGTTTTCTCAAAATTCTGCGTGGGAAAATAAAGAAATCAATAATACTATTAGTTAATCAAGACAATTTTCTGCGCTCGCGAATCGCGCGGGGAGAAAGGCCGGAAATAAAAAGTGCGGTCATAAAGCTTAGAAAGAAAAAGTAGCCTTTGAATTTGGGTGTGAACATAAAATATCCTCCAAAACTATTTTATGCTCACGTACGCGCGCGTATACTATATAAAATAAGGAAGGAAAACAGCCATGATGACAGTAGCCGTCTGCGATGACAGCATGTATGCACAGCTTTTGGTCAATGAAATAAAGGAACTTGCGGCGGAATCGGAGGTCGAGGCTTCGGTGGAGCTTTTTCGTAGCTTTGCATTCCTGACAGCAGCGATGAAAACAAAAAAATACGATCTTTTGGTGCTTGAAACGTCTTTGCGCGGTGTAAACGGTATAGATTATGCAAGAAATCTGCGCCTTTCGCGCGTTGATTCCGATATAATCTTCGTCAGCCCCTCGGAAAAGGACGCGTTGCCGGCTTACAGCGCCTTCCCGATCGGATATATCTTAAAACCCTTCCGACGCAAGCATTTCAGGCCCGCATTTCGCCGCGCGGCAGAAAAATTTGCAAAAAAACGTACCATTATATTAAGAGATCTCAACGGAGTTAAGCTGACTTTTCCCGTTGACGAGCTGCTTTACATAGAGGTTATAGGCAACGAGCTTGGTATACATACGAGAACGGGACAGGCAAAATGCATAGGATCGCTCGCCGAAACATATCTTGCACTGCCGGAAAAGCAGTTTTATCGCTCCCACAGGAGCTTTATCGTCAATATGAACTACGTAACAAAGTGCGCAAAGTATTATTTCGTCATGGAGAACGGCGATAAGGTCACGATAGCGAAAAACCGTTATTCCGAGGCAAAGGGGACACTGATGAAATTTGCCTCTATATAAATTAGGAAAGAAATCGGGGGAGATTTTCCCCGATTTTTTTATTTTTGCGAAAAAGTTGTCGGTAATCGGGGCGAATTGGAGATATATATCACATAAATCGGAAAAAATCGGAAAAAGAGGAAAACAGGCGACCCGTTTATCGTAAATAAGACCCGTTCGTAAAAAACTGTTGAAAAAATATATCCATAGGTGTAAAATGGTAGCACAAATCTTTTATTGGAGGGTTAATTAATGTTAATGACCACTAAAAACGGGAAGGCAATAACAAGAGCTTTAGCTCTCGTTATGTGTGTGCTTATGCTCCTTGCATTTGGCACTGCCTGCACCGATGAAAACGCAGTTAAACTGGCTGAAGCTGCGAATACTGCTGCCGAAGAGGCCGAAGCACAGGCTTTGAAGGCAAACCAGGCCGCACTTGACGCTGCCAATAGCGCAAAAGACGCTATGGATAAGGCTCTTGCTGCAGAGACGCTCGCAGGCACAAAGCTTACAGAGAAGCAGGTTACCGACGCTATTACAAAGGCGCTCGAAGCATATGCTAAGGCTGCCGATGTTGCAACCAAGGTTGACCTTGAGGCAGTTAAGTCAGCTGTCGCAAAGCTTCTGACAGAGGACGCTATCAAGGCACTTATCGCCGCAGGTGACGATGCTGCCGTAGCTGCTGTTAAGGCAGAGATCAGCGAGGACATCGAAGAGATCCTCGAGGACTATGCCACAGCTGCGCAGGTACAGGCTCTTGCCGACGATATAGCTGCTAATTATAACACCAAGGCAGAGATCACAACTGCTCTTGCAGACTATTTCAAGACGGCTGATGCCACAGCTCTCAAAACAGAGCTTACCGGCCTCATCTCTGCAAACACTTCCGATATCGATTTCCTTGTCGCAAAAGTTGACGCTAACAAGACCGCAGCTGATGAACTCAAAGCAGCGATCGGCACTCTCACAAAGGGAGTATTTGATGACTTCGCAGAGGCCACCAATGACGCTATTGACGGCATAAACGACACTCTTGCCGAGCAGGCACAGCTCAAGGAGTATGCTTTTGACAAGCTTACCGAGATCCTTGAGGCGAAGGCAGATATCATTTCCGAGATAAGAGGCGACGCTAAGTTCTATACAGCTAACGCATACGACGCAGTTGTCGAGGCATATGACAGAGCTCTTGTCAGAATCCTCACCGCTGCCGACAAAGCAGCTGTTGACACTGCCGCAGTGACCTTCGCAGCGGACCTTGCTGCTTGCCCCACGATCGAAAAGGATTTCTATGATCTCTACCTTGAGCTCATCGCAGACGACCTTGTTATCGATCTCGTCGTTCCCTCCGAAAATATTAACCTTATAGATGGCGATGCAGAGGCTGTAAGAGAGACCCTCGACGCTATCACTGATCTTCTCGGAGATGCAAACTTCGTGAAGAATCACCCCAACGCATTCACAGCATATGTGTATGCAGAGGGTCAGACGATCAACCTTCAGGCTAAGTACACAGAGCTTGAAGCCGAGATAACTGCTCTCGAGGCTGCTTGGGTTGCTGCCGAGTCTGTCAACAGCCTTATCAACAGCCTTGACGACACGTACGGCTTCAATGCCGCCGGTACCGTCACCGCAGGTACGATCGCAACATACGATAAAAAAGCAGCTCTCATTACCAGCTTGGAAACAACAGGTGCTGCTATCGAAGGCTGGATATCCACCTACTTTGCCGATGATACTGACAACGTCAATATCGACCGTATGCTCTACAACAGATATGTAAATATCAGCGATAAAGTAGACGACGGAAAGCTTAACACAGCTAATGACCTTCTCAACAAGTTCCTTAGCCTTGAGAATTACGACAACTACATCGAGGCGCTCCTTGGCGACGGCACAGATGCTCTTACCAACTGGAACGCAGGTGTTGGCGGATACATACTCATTAACAACACCGTTGAGCCCGCATTTGCCGACAGCGCGCTGACAGAGATCGAGGCTATCAACAACCTCAAGGCTCTCTACGATGCAGATCAGGCAATCTACGCTTTCCAGAATCTGGCAGGCGCAACAGATGATATGTATGCATATCTTGTTTCTGCAAGCGAGTATGCAGCATATGCAAAGGATCGTCAGGATATCCTCATTCCTGCGGAAGGCACAAGCGCCCTTGCAACCGCACTTGAAAACCTTGTTGCTCTCCACAACGGAACAAATTACCTCTCCTATACAGACGTTACGGCTGCTACAAATGTTAACAAGTTTGACATTGCAGAAAATGCATACGATGCATGGTATGTAACATCTACCGGCGGAGTAGAGCTCAAGCTCGAGACCGTTAAGGATATACTCAACAAGTACGATGCAGACATCATTGCAGAGCTCAAGGCAGTTGACGCTCGCCGCGATGTTCTCAAAGCTGCTAAGTTCTATGCAGATGCTATAAACGAAGGCAATGCAGCATATGCATTCCCGGCAGACACTGCTGAAACCGTATATGCCTTTACGTCCGTAGCTCTCGGTTCGGTATACGATCCCGATATGACGTACTACACGCTCGTAGCCGGCGGCGATACCACAAATTATAGCGACTACGTAAGATTTACCGGTACAGTTCTTGACCCCGCAACTCAGTACTACACCGCTACCACCATTGATCTCGGTATTAACGATTTCGCCGATGCAGCGGCTATTGAGTACTATCACATCATTGATATCAGACTTATCCAGACTCTCGTAGCTGATTGGGCAGAGAGATTTGAGATTCCCGCAGAGGGCGAGACCGGTTACGTTGCAGCTAACTACGAGCTCATCAACCATGACGAGCTTGCCGATGCTTACAACGTTGCAAAGGGTCTGGTCAACGATATACTTAACAACGAAAAGACCGTTGCATTTGCTAATACTCTCAGAGCATTCTACAACTCGATTTCTAACGGAACAGGCGGATACGATTACTCGACTCTCTACGGTTACACGATCCTTGCCGATACCATCGCTGCATGCAACGATTGGTACATCGAGCTTGGCATAACCAAGACCGTTGGAATTACCGAATTTGAGGCTCTCGGTCTCGATACCACCATCGGTAACCTCCTTGAGATCAAGACCAACAAGTACGAAGGCGTAGACGGAACTTACACCAAGGCAGTTGCCGCATTCAACGAGTCGCTCTACACCGCATTTGCTGTCGGAACGTTCGACCTTGATGCATACGAACCCACTATCTATGATAAGTACGTACGCGATGCATACGAGAACGCAAAGGCTTGGGTCGAAGAGTATCTCGACGACAGAGGCTTTGAGTTCACAGACGCAAGCGGAACACCGCGCTACATCAACTCTATCGGTCTCCTTACCGATGGCGTATACAAGAATGTTTGCGACGCATACGAGAAGTACAACAACTACATTACCACCAAGGCTCTTGCAGACCTCAACATGATCATCGACGGTGACGGCGAGACAGTTAAGGGCTATAAGGACTTCATGAACGGAAGCGATTGGGCTATCAACATTATAACCGACAGAGCTGATATCGACGCTATCATGGCTAAGGTCACAGCTTGGACCGATGCTTATGTTGATGCTGGTGCAACCGCAACCGATGCAGACGAAAGAGTTGCAGATTACGCAACCGAATTCGCAAATGTAGCTGCTCTTGATGCAGAGTACGCGGCTATCTACGCTGCCGTTGAGGCTGCGTACACGGCTAACTTGGCAGACCTTGTTACCAATATAGGCGCAGGCTACACGACCGACCTTTACAGCATGATCCACACCGATGATGCTCTCTACATCGCACGCAACACCTACGATACCATTATCTGGGCTGCTCTTGACAACGCAAGCATCGTCAAGACTCAGGCAGCATATGCAACAGTAAACGATGGATCCGATGCTCTCCTTAAGAATCTCAAGGCAGCTATCGTTGCAATCGAGGCTCTGGAGGCTGAGGTTACCGCCAACAAGACCGACAGAAACAATGCAGGTGCAGCATTCGTTGCAAACGTTGCAGATAAGATCGGTGCGAACACCAATGGCATCGGAACCAATGACGTTGCAAATCTCGCAGCTCTCCGCGCAGAGTACAACGATTGGAAGAACGGCACAGCAACACTCCTCGGCGGAGCAGTTGATACAACCGCAACCGATACTTACTACAACCTTGCAGATATCGTCGCAGCAGAGGCTCTCCTCACGGAAGCTGAAGGAAAGCTCGGACTTATCGCAGACGCTCTTGACGAAGTTCTTGCTAAGTACGCAGCTCTCGTTGCACTTGATGCTAAGACTCCCGATAAGGCAATCGTAGCCGGTGACGCAGCAGGTCTTGCTGAATGGAAGGCTGCAGCAGAGGCTCTCAACGACGCTGTTGAGGCATACAAGGCTCTCAATCCCGACGGCTTCACCGCTGATGCTATCAACGTTGTAACCATCGACGAAGACACCAAGATCGACGCAGCTCAGATCGAAAAGATCTACACCTACCGTGCTCTCTACAACTCGATCGCTGCTTTCGAGCGCGCACAGGCTGTATACAGCGAGTACGAGGCATATGCAGTTGCTTCTAAGGTCAATTCGCTCAAGGCTGTCAGAGACACAATGATCCAGATCATTGTTGATGCAGCTGCAAGTGAGGCACATGAAGCTTACGACACCGCTGTTGAGGTCAACAAGGTTGAGTCCGTTCTCCGCGCACAGATGTCTGCGGTTATCGCAGCTACCGGCGAGTTCGTTATCCCGTCTTACGACGATACGAAGGACGACCTTGATAACTGGGGTCCCAACCCGTAATTCGACTCACTAATTAAAATCCCAACGGGGACAGCCAAAAGGCTGTCCCCGTTTTTTTTGATGTAAATATCACAAAAAAAGTCAAAAACGTTGCAAATGTCACAGAATTCGCTCAAATTTATGATATAATATAATCGTAAAGGATGTGAGGCAATGAATGATCAGCTTAATGCTTTCAAGAATATAAGTCTCGAAGAAAAAGACCGTATGTTTTCTTGCTTCGGCGTGCGCCGAAAGCGATACGAGGCGGGAGAAACGATAATAACGTATTCGGGAAAATTGAACACGGTCTGCATTATGCTTCGCGGTAAGGCGGGCGGATTTTGGATCGATGATGACGGAAACTCCGCAATGCTTGAGCTTATTCAAGAGGGCGATGTGTTCGGAGACGTTTTCATGATGCCCGTTGGGCAAATGGAATATTACGTCGAGGCAACGAGCGCGTGTGAGGTCATGTTTATCGGGTATGATAAGGTGATCCACCCCTGCAAAAATCTTTGCTGCCACCATTCGCAGCTCATAAATAATCTCTATGAGCTAACGGCGAAAAGATTACAGCAGCTTGCCCTCCGAATAAACGTGCTGACGCAAAAGAGCATCAGACGCAAGCTTGCCGCATATCTTATTTACGAAAAAAATCTTGCCGGTTCAATGAATTTCAGGCTTTCCGTGTCACTCACGGGTCTTGCGGATTACATCTGCTCCGACCGAAGCAGTTTGACGCGCGAGCTTGCTGCAATGAAGCAAGAAGGCTACCTCGACTGGCAGGGCAGAGAATTTCGGCTTTATGAGCAAATAAATAATATTTTATAAATCAAGGAGAATTAATCATGAAAAAATGGAAATGCACAATTTGCGGAGAAATAGTTGAGAGCGATGTCCGTCCGGACAAATGCCCGCTTTGCAAGGCTCCCGGGGAGAAGTTCGTTGAGCTTGTTGAGACCGAAATGAACTGGGCCGCCGAGCATGTTGTCGGCGTCGGCAAGCTGCCCGAGGTTCCGATGGAGATCGTTGAGGGTCTTCGCGCGAACTTCAACGGAGAGTGCACCGAGGTGGGTATGTATCTTGCCATGGCACGCGTTGCCGCAAGAGAGGGCTATCCCGAGATCGCGCTCTATTGGGAGAAGGCAGCATACGAGGAGGCAGAGCACGCCGCCAAGTTTGCAGAGCTTCTCGGTGAGGTCGTAACCACCTCGACCAAGAAGAACCTTGAAATGCGCGTTGCCGCTGAGAACGGCGCAACAGCCGGCAAGTTCGAGCTTGCAAAGATGGCAAAGCAGAATAATCTTGATGCTATTCACGACACCGTTCACGAGATGGCAAGAGATGAAGCTCGCCACGGACGCGCATTCGCAGGTCTGCTTGAAAGATATTTCAAGGCATAATAAACATAAGGATCATAAAGACCACCGAATAAAATTCGGTGGTCTTTAACTGTAAATTTGTATTGATAAATTTTTGAGTGTATGGTATAATATGGCGAAGTGAATATGCAAGGAGATATGTTGAAATGACGATAAAGGGTGCTATCTTTGATATGGACGGAACATTGGTGGATTCACTTGGCTTTTGGGGCATTTTTTGGGAAAAATTTGGGCAAAGATACCTTAACGCAAATGATTTTTATCCGGATCCCGAGCTTGACAAAGCGGCTCGCACGACCATTTTCAAGGACGTCATCGCATTGGCAAGGAACTATTACTCCATTTCAGAAGATATCGATGAAATGATGGAGTTCAGTGAAGGTGTGGTATACGATTTTTATCATACCAAAGCGAGCGTGAAAAGCGGAGCCATTGAATTTTTAGAGTACCTAAAATTAAATAACGTAAAGATCTCACTTGCCTCAGCAAGTGATAAAAAATATATAAATGCAGCGTTTGAAACATTGGGGCTTGACAAATATTTTGATAATATTGTTTCTTGTGCCGATATTGGAAAAAGCAAAGAGTATCCCGATGTGTTTTACCGCGCCGCACAGATGATCGGCGAGAAGGTTGAAGATATCTGCGTATTTGAGGACTCCTTCGTTGCGCTTCAAACGGCAAAAAACGCAGGATTTTTAACGGTCGGTGTTTTTGATAAGAACAATTATTCTCAAGATATGCTCAAATCGGCGTCCGATATTTATTTGTCGGAGGGAATGGGCATGGATAAACTTATACCTCTGATCCATTGCTTAACTTGAAAATGTCAGCCTATGTACAAAGAAAAAGCAGGTGAGAGGAAAACAATATGAAATATATTCCAAAAGAATTTGTTACAACGCCCATCGTATATGCGGTAAAAGATACATATCAAATAATTGTTCCCGTGAGTTGTGAAACGGTTATGTGGGTAAAGGTTGGGGACAGGTGCTTTTACGATGACTCTAACGGTATTTTACGCTCAGCCTCATCTACTCACAAAATTACAGTGCCGCAACAGCTTTTGAACAAAGAGAAAAAATATACCGTTTGCTACCGTATAATATACGAAAGAAGGCCGTATGACACCGATGCCGGTGACGTGATGTATTATGAATCCGACTTTCGTCCCGTTGAAAACACTCCCGTACATATCTATCATATAGCCGATGCTCACAACAATGTCGGGCAACCCGTGGCGGCAGGAAGCTATTTTGGCGATAAGCTTGATTTGCTGATATTAAACGGTGACATACCCAATCATAGCGGAGATATAAAATATTTTACCGCGATCCATGAGATCGCCGCACGTCTGACGAACGGCGAGATACCCGTTGTGTTTTCGCGTGGAAATCACGATACGAGAGGAATATTTGCAGAAAAAATAGAGGAGCATACCCCAACTGACAGCGGACGCTCTTATTATACGTTCCGTCTGGGACATATCTGGGGCATCGTCCTTGATTGCGGCGAGGACAAGTGTGATAACGACCCCGCGTACGGTCATACGATCTGTTGTTCTGATTTCCGTCAACGGCAGACGGAATATATCAAGAGTGTGATAGCGAATTGCAAATCCGAATATGAAGCCGAGGGCGTTGAAAACAGGATAGTTGTCTGCCACGTTCCGTTTACTGAAAAGTTCGAGTATCCGTTTGATATTGAGAACGATACATATACCGAGTGGGCGAGATTGCTAAGAGAACATGTCCACCCTCAGCTGATGCTTTGCGGACATACACACAACGCATATATCAGCAGAGTAGGCGGTGAAAAGGACGATAAGGGTCAACCCTGTACGGTGATCGTTGCTTCTAAGACGAATAAAAAAGATCCCGAGGCTTTGTTTTACGGTGGTGCTATTACACTGTATTCAAGGTGCTGTAATGTAAAAATTACGAGTGATAGCGGACACATTATGATTGATGAAAATATTGTATTTGATAAAGAGTAAGTATGGCGGTTAGGCGCATTTTATAGTTGAAAAGCTATTCTATGAGAAACACCAAAAAGGAGAATCAAAAATGTTCGAAAACACAAAACGCGAAATTGAAAGAAAGATTGAAAGCCAAGATTTCGATGCATATGCCCTGATCATCGGATATAAAGGTGAGGATTGGCAGTTTATGTCGGACGGTGTTGACCTTGACACCTATTTCGACGCGGCAAGCGTTGGGAAGGTATATCCGACGACTGCGCTTGCCCTTCAGGCGATCGGGAAGGGATTGCTTTCTCTTGATGACACGCTTGAAAAGTTTTTTTCGAACGTTCCCGAGGACAAAAAGAATATAACCGTCAAAAATCTTCTGACTCACACATCGGGTCTTATCCGCACCCCGTATCCCGAAAATATTGCTGAGCGCGGACGTGACAGCGTTATCGAATTCCTTTTGTCAAAGCCGCTTGTATACGAACCGGGAAGTCACTTCGCTTATTGCTGTGACGGGATAATGCTTATCGGGCTTATTCTTGAAAAAGTGTACGGCGCTCCTCTTGAGGAGGTGTTCAGAATTTACATGAAAGAACCTCTCGGCTTAACGAGAACCACATATCATATTGCTATCGATGAGGAGAATATGGTCATGTGCAATCACCGTGCCGATCTCGGTGGGATCATATACGACGACAACAACGTACGTCAGCTTCGAGGGATACCGGCAGGCAACGGCGGTAACTTTATAACCGCAGGTGATCTTCAAAAATTTGTCAAAGCTATCATAGAAAAAGACGAGCGTCTTTGTGCAAATGAAATGTTTGATCTCGCCGAGAAAAATTATACAGCAGGTCTTCCTGTGCTTGATGGAGATAGAAGCACCGAGAATCACGGCCTCGGCTTCGTTTACGTCAACGAAAATTGCGAGCAGGCATGCGACCTGTTTCCTGAGGGAAGCATCGGCCATGTCGGTTGGTCGGGACAGTCCTTTTTCCTTAACCGTGAGCTTGGGCTTTACGTTATTCTGCTGACAAACTCAATGCGCTATCAAAATTTAAAGAAAAATCTCAAAGGCGGCGAACGCGACAAAGCCGTTCACCAAATGCGTATCGATATACACCGCGCGATCAAAAAGGATCTCGGACTTTAATAAAAAGCGACTGATCCGTTCATGCTGAACGGATCAGTCGCTTTTTTTCTGATTTTTGCGCGGGTGCTTGACGAAATCACTATTTTTTGATATCATATTACACGAAGCAATTTACAAACACGTACGGAGGTCTTTATGCTGTCTTTTGAATGTGATTATAATACGGGCGCACACCCGAAAATTTTAGAGGCGTTGATGCGCACGAATATGGAGCCTTGCCCGGGATACGGGAATGACGTATACACAAAGATGGCTCGCGAGAAGATACGTGCGGCTTGCGGACGTAAGGACGCGGACGTTCGATTCCTCGTCGGCGGCACGCAGACCAACCGGATCGTGATCGATTCGATGCTGCAAAACTACGAGGGTGTTATATCCGCGACCACGGGACACGTTAACGCTCACGAGGCGGGCGCGATCGAGGCATCGGGTCACAAGGTGCTGACGGTTCCGGGCTATGACGGAAAGCTCCGCGCGGACGACGTTGAGGATCTGATCTCGCGCTTCTATGCCGATGGATCTTACGAGCATATGGTGTTCCCCGGAATGGTCTACATATCTCACCCTACCGAATACGGAACGCTTTACACGCTTGGGGAGCTCGAGGAGATATCATCGGTTTGCCGCCGTCACTCGATCCCTCTGTTTCTTGACGGTGCGCGTCTCGGCTACGGACTTATGAGCCGTGGTACCGACGTGACGCTCTCTGATATCGCAGATCTGTGCGACGTTTTTTACATTGGCGGAACAAAGGTAGGAGCGCTTTGCGGTGAGGCGGTCGTGTTTACGCATAACAACGCCCCGAAACACTTTTTCACTACCGTCAAGCAAAACGGTGCGCTTCTTGCAAAGGGGCGTCTTTTGGGCATTCAGTTTGATACGCTTTTTACAGACGGGCTTTATTTTGAGATCAGCAAAAACGCGATCGACCGCGCCGAGGAGCTCAAGGATCTTTTTGCCCAAAAGGGCTATCCGTTCTTTAAAAACTCGCCCACCAACCAGCAATTTATCGTTCTCTCGGACGAAAAGATCAGTGAGCTTGCGCCTCTTGTGCGCTTTGAGGTCTGGGAGAGGGTAGACGAGGGGCATTGCGCCGTACGCTTTGCAACGAGCTGGGCAACGGAGAGAAGCGATATCGAAGCACTCGCGAAGATTCTCTGAACGCCGCGGCGTCGAGGCGCGCTGAGGATATTTTACTCGGAGGAATAATGTTAAAAATAAAAAGCTTTTTCGGGGATCGCGCGTTTTATCGGCGCGTGTTTGCCGTTGCGATCCCGATCATGATACAAAACGGAATAACAAATTTTGTGTCCTTGCTCGACAATATTATGGTCGGCCAGGTCGGAACGGTGCAGATGAACGGCGTTGCGATCGCAAACCAGCTGGTATTTGTTTTCAACCTGTGTATTTTCGGCGCGGTTTCGGGCGCGGGTATATTTACGGCACAATTCTACGGCTCTGGTGATCAGGAGGGGATAAAACACACCTTCCGCTTTAAGCTCATCTCAAGCCTTGCTTTAGCCGCGATCGTTTCTGCGGTGTTCGTGTTTTTCGGACCGAACCTGATCTCTCTGTTTTTACAGGGAGAGGGCGAACCCGACGCTGCGATCGCGTCGCTCGGATTCGGATATGAATATCTGCTCATAATGCTTGTCGGTATGCTTCCGTTCGCGATAACGAATACATACAGCAGCACTTTACGCGAAACGGGACAGACCGTGGTGCCGATGGTCGGCGGAATTACCGGTGTCGTCGTAAATCTCGCGCTTAACTACGTGCTGATATTCGGTAAATTCGGCGCGCCTGAGCTCGGAGTTGCCGGCGCGGCCGTTGCAACCGTGGTTTCCCGATATGTCGAGCTTGCGATCATCGCTGGGTGGACGCATAAAAATTCTGCGAAAAATCCGTACATCAAGGGAGCTTATCGGTCGCTGCATATACCGGGCAGGCTCGTACGCAGATTTTTTGCTAAGGGCACACCGCTGCTTGCCAATGAATTTCTTTGGTCGCTTGGTGTCACCTTTATAAATCAGTGCTATTCGACCTGCGGTCAGGTGGTCGTTTCGGCTCAGAACATATCCACAACGATAAACAATCTTGCAAGCGTTGTGTTTTTGGCGCTCGGAGTATCGGTCGGTATTATAATAGGTCAGCTGCTCGGCGCCGGAGAGAGCGAGGAGGTCGTGCGCGACACGAACAAAAAGCTGATCACCACCTCGGTCATCTCCTGCCTTGTTTTCGGAGGACTTATGGCGTCGGTTTCGGGCGTGTTTCCGCTCATTTACAACACCGAGCCCGAGGTTCGCCACCTTGCAACCCAGCTGATCTGCATATGCGCCGTAATGATGCCGATGCACGCTTTTGTGCATGCATCGTATTTTACTATTCGCTCAAGCGGACAAACGTTTGTAACCTTGCTTTTTGACAGCGGATATATGTGGGGAGCATGTGTGCCCGTGGCGTTCGTTCTCAGCGCCTTTACGGATATGCCGATCATTCCGCTGTATTCGATCTGTCAAGGCGTTGAGGCGCTCAAGGTGTTAATTGCGTTCTATATTTTAAAGAAGGGTAAATGGATCAAAAATCTTACCACCGGAGATTAAAATGAAAGAAATAAAAAGGCCGGAGGTGCTATCCCCCGCAGGAGATCCCGAAAAGCTTGAGGCGGCACTCAGATTCGGAGCGGACGCCGTGTATCTTGCCGGCAAAAGCTTCGGCATGCGCGCCGCATCGGATAATTTCTCGATTGAGGAACTGAAAAGGGCGGCAGAGCTTACGCACTCATACGGCAAGAAAATATATTTAACGTTAAATACGATGCCACACGGCGGCGAATATCCCGAGCTGCGCCGTTTTCTCGGCGAGCTTCGGCACGTCGGAATAGATGCGGTGATAGTTGCAGATCTCGGCGTGCTCGCAGAGGTCAAATCGCTTTTGCCGGATATGGAGATCCACATTTCAACACAGGCAAGCATATGCTCGCCTGCGGCGGCTGTGGAATATGCAAAAATGGGCGCGTCGCGCCTTGTGCTTGCGCGCGAGCTGACCTTGCCCGAGATCCGCGCGATCCGCGAGGCTCTGCCCGAGCGCGTTGAGCTTGAGGCTTTCGTTCACGGTGCTATGTGCGTGTCGTACAGCGGACGCTGTATGTTCTCAAATCAGCTCACGGGGTATGACGCAAACCGCGGCGAATGTAAGCAGCCTTGCCGCTGGAGCTATACGCTTCTTGAGGTCAAGCGCCCCGATCTGCCGATACCGGTTGAAGAGAACGAGCAGGGAACGTTTATAATGTCCTCGCGCGATATGTGCGCGATCGAGCTTATCCCCGAGCTGATCGACGCCGGAGTGAACTCGTTTAAGATCGAGGGGAGAGTAAAGAGTGCGTATTATACCGCCGTCGTCACCAACGCATATAAAATGGCGGTCGAGGCATATCTTGCCGACCCGGAGGGATATAAATTTGAGCCTGCGCTCATGACCGAGCTTGAAAGCGTTTCGCACCGCGAATACTGCCGAGGATTTTATAAGCATACGCCGACGGAGCTTGCAAATCTCTGCTCAACGAGTGGCTATATAAGAGAAAAAGCATACCTCGCGCTTGCAGACGAGGACGCTGCGGCGGGCGAGATGTGCCGCTTCGTGCAAAGAAACAAGCTGTTTGCAAACGAGACCGTTGAGCTGATCTCACCCGGCAAGCTTGGGCGCAAAATGACGGTAAAGGATCTTTCGGACGCAGAGGGAGCAGCGATCGATTGCGCGCCTCACCCGGGAATGACGTTTTACGCACGTGCCCCGTTTGATATAAAGAAATACGATATCCTCCGCGCAGGGGGAGACGATTCGGCAGGCAGATAAACTCTGCCTGCTGAATTTTCCGAAAAGCACTTGACAAATGCTAAGAATATGGTATAATTTTAAGAGCATGGGGGTGTAGCTCAGCTGGGAGAGCATTACGTTCGCAACGTAGGGGTCATGGGTTCGAATCCCACCATCTCCACCAACAAAAAAAGGAACTTTTGTCTACCGACAAAAGTTCCTTTTTTATTAGTCGAAATAACCTTCTTTATAAAGCAGCTCTGCGTTGAGAACAGCACCGCCGGCAGCACCGCGCAGGGTGTTGTGTGAAAGACCGACGAACTTGTAATCGTAAAGCGTGTCCTCGCGCAGACGACCGGCAGTTACGCCCATGCCGCCGTAGATCCCGCGGTCAAGATTGCACTGAGGGCGGTTGTCTTCCTCGAAATACGTGATGAACTGCTCGGGTGCACTCGGCAGACCAAGCTCCTGGGGCTTGCCCTTAAAGTTCTTCCAAAGCTCAAGGATCTCTTCTTTTGAGGGCTTGTTTTCGAATTTGACGAAAACTGCGGCAGTGTGTCCGTCAGTAACGGGAACACGAATGCACTGGGTGGTGATGATCGGGGCCTCAGCCTTGACGATCACGCCGTTTTCGATATGACCCCAAATACGCAGAGGCTCCTGTTCGGACTTTTCTTCCTCGCCACCGATGTAGGGAATGACGTTGTCGATCATCTCGGGCCACTCACGGAAGGTCTTACCGGCACCGGAGATCGCCTGATACGTAGTTGCAACGACTTCCTTGATACCGAATTTGCGCAGAGGCGTGAGCATCGGAACGTAGCTCTGAATGGAGCAGTTCGGCTTGACGGCGATGAAGCCGCGCTTCGTGCCGAGGCGTGCACGCTGATATTTGATGACCTCTGCGTGATCGGAGTTGATCTCGGGAATGATCATAGGAACGTCGGGCGTCCAGCGGTTTGCGCTGTTGTTCGAAACAACGGGGATCTCCGCCTTTGCGTATTTTTCCTCAAGAGCCTTTATCTCGTCCTTTTTCATGTCGACGGCACAGAAGACGAACGAGCAGAGCTCTGCCATCTTCTCAACCTCTGCGGCGTCGATAATGATCATGGACTTATATTTTTCGGGCATCGGCGTGCTCATCTTCCAGCGGTCGCCGACTGCCTCCTCGTAGGTCTTTCCGGCACTTCTTGCGGAAGCCGCGAGGGCTGAAACTTCAAAATAAGGGTGGTTTTCAAGGAGTGTGAGGAAACGCTGACCGACCATACCGGTCGCGCCGACAACTCCGACTTTCATCTTTGCCATAATGATTTCTTCCTTCTGTTAATGATAATACAATATAATATCACAATTTCGCATTTTATGCAATAGTTTTTGTAAATTATTTCGCGATTCTTCGCGCCTTACCGCCGATCCCTCGCTGCTCTTCGAATGCATTTATGACGGAATCGACCGTTTCGGGCGATTCGACCGAAAAGATGAAGTGCCGCGAAGAAATTTTATATTTTGCAAGGTCGTCCTGTCTGTCCGACATTGATGTGGGCAAGCTGTTATATATGACGTTTCGATGCTCACCCTCACGAAAAACGGGGAAGGATACGCCCATTCGGTCGGATAGCTTTGCCGCGCAGAGCTTTTTCGGATCGTTTTTGTCACGGCAAGAGCCAAGCTCACAGATAACGCATTTTTCAAGCAGCATAAGCGGCACGCGCCCGTAAACGATAGCTGAAACGTCACCGCCGAGGTCGCGCAACTGCGGCAAGGTCAATTCGGTGGACGCGATAACATCGGGTATGCCAAGTGCTTCAAGTTCCGCAACCGTGCCGCTGTTTGCGGCGTTCAGCCGAAAGTCGCCGTGAAGGGAAAACCCGAATTCACGCGCAAGACCGAGATGACCGATGTTGCCGATCAAAATATGCTCCGCACCGAGCTCTTTTGCGCGAGCAAGCATGGATCTTACTTTTTCTCGCTCTCGGTCGAAAATGACGGGCGGCATTATTATTCCGTTGGTTTGACCGTTATAGCGGTCAAGCGGCAGATAGAGGATATCGAAATATTTTTTCGCTTTTTCGCTTATCTGATCGGGGAAAGCGAATCGTGCCGTGCGCTCGGCGCTGCGCGTCCTTTCGGGCGCGCGAGCAACGGGCATCTCGCCCGTTTGCCGCACCTCGGTTGCGCCGAGCGCGGCGAGCGCCTCGCGCCGCAGTGCATTCAGGCGCGAAAGGGGCATCATGATATTATCGCCGAGTGCAACGTCAAGATCACGCAAAGAATACGGAGTGCCGCCGAGCCTTGAAAGGTTTTTCTTCACCTCGTCCTCGGTCATTGCGCGGTTTTGCGCGACCGTAGGTGCGTCACCCGTCACCGTGACGGAGGCTTCACCGAGAGTGACCGTCAGACTTGACGGCTCACCGGCGAAAAGGCGAGCAGACATGTCAATATTTATTTTACGCGTAATTCCCGAAAACGTATCAAGCGTGCGAGTGCGGCTCTTGTCGGATTCGGAGCGTACGCCGAGCATCGAGGAATTTGTTTTACCCTTAAAATAGCCGTCGGTAAAGCCACTGCGTGAAAATACACCTTCAAGATATTTTATTTCGTCGGGCGTCGCCGCGCGACGCTCGTCGAGCAGCTTTCTGTAAACTTGCGTGACAGCGAGCACATATTCCGGCGATTTCATGCGACCCTCGATCTTGAGTGAGGAAACGCCGGCGTCAATAAGCTCGGGGATATGAGGGGCAAGGCAAAGATCCTTTAAAGAGAGGGGATAGCAGTCCTTGCCTGAAACGGAAAAGGGAAGTCTGCAAGGCTGTGCGCACTCTCCGCGGTTTCCGCTGCGTCCGCCGACCATCGAGGAAAAAAGGCACTGACCGGAATGGCAAACGCAAAGCGCACCGTGAACGAACACCTCAAGCTCCATGTCGGCGGTCTTGCAAAATTTGCGAATATCGCAAATGCTCGCTTCGCGTGCCATGACCATTCGCGAAAATCCGAGCTTTCGAAGCTCGCTTGCCGCCGCGACAGAGTGCCCCGACGCCTGCGTGCTTGCGTGCAAGGGAAGATCCGGCAAATATTCGTGTATTGCCGAGGCAACGCCGAGATCGGCAACGATGAGCGCGTCAACGCCCGCTTCGTAGGCGTTTTTCGCGGCTTCAAGGCATAAGGAAAGCTCTCGGTCATAAACGAGCGTGTTGAGCGTCAGATAGCATTTTACGCCGTATGCGTGCGCTATGGCAACAGACGCGCGCATGTCCTCGTCGGTAAAGTTTTTTGCATTTATTCTGGCATTGAAAAGAGAGCCGCCGAAATAAATCGCGTCGGCTCCCCCTTCGATCGCAGCTTCAAGTGCCGCGCGTGAGCCCGCAGGGCACAAAAGTTCAGGTAAATTAAGCATTTAGTTTGCGCTCAAGCTCATCGATCTTTTCTTCAAGCTCCGAGATCTTGATCTCGTTTTCCGCGATCTGCGCTTCAAGACGCTTGACCTTTCTTTGAGCCTTTATCTTGTCGGAGCAGTAATCGAGCGCGCAAAGGAGCGCCGCCTCGGTCTTTGAGCAACGGTTGCTTTGAAGATGGATCTCGCGAATACGGCGGTCGATAATTCCGACGAGCGCCTCGACGGATTCGGGCGACTCCTCGGTGATGACGTTCATCTGTATGCCCGCGACCGTGATAGTGTACTTTTGATTCATATGTACCTCCTGCAAAAAACTCTTGCAATATTTTAAAGTTCGTAGTATAATCATTATAATACAAATTTGCAATTTTGCAAAGACTTTTTACTAAATTTAAGGTGAGAATTTTTTATGGCAAAGTTTAAGGACTGTAAAAGAGTGGTAGTGAAGATCGGAAGCTCGACCTTGACGCATGAAACGGGGCATCTGAATCTTCGCCGCATTGAACGCCTTGTAAAGGTGTTGGCGGATATCAAGAACGCGGGCAAGGAGGTTGTGCTGGTCAGCTCGGGAGCTGTCAGTGCCGGTGTTGCAAAGATAGGGCTCACGCACCGTCCGCACGGCACGGCAGAGAAGCAGGCAACAGCTGCGATAGGTCAGAACGAGCTTATGAAGATATATTCGCGCTTTTTCTCCGATTACGGCATAAATATAGGGCAGATACTCATGACAAAGGACGTTTTTTCGGATTCCGAAAGGCGTGAGAATGCAGAGAATACTTTTAATGCGCTCCTTAAATTCGGCTGCGTGCCGATAGTCAATGAAAACGACTCGGTCTCAACGGACGAGTTGAATTTCGGAGGAAACGATTACCTCGCGGCATACGTGTCGCTTGTCTGCCATGCTGACGTTCTTCTGAATCTTTCCGATGTTGACGGACTTTATGACGGCGACCCGAGAAAAAATCCCGATGCGCGCTTGATACCGAGGGTTGAGGATATAGACAGTGTTATCGCAGCGGCAGAGGGCGTTGGAACGGAGCGCGGCACGGGCGGAATGAAGGCAAAGCTCGAGGCGGCAAAGCTCGTCACCGATGCGGGGATACCGATGTTTATTATGAACGGGCACGACCCCGAGATCCTTTACGATCTGCTCGACGGAGGCCATGTCGGTACATATTTTACCGCGAAATGAACGAAAAAAAGAAAATGGCGGAGGTCGTTGACCTCTTGAAAAAGAAATATCCTGCGGCGGAGTGCTCTCTTGAATATTCGGGTGAGCCGTGGCGGCTGCTTGTTATGGGACGTCTGTCCGCGCAGTGTACAGACGCGCGGGTCAATATCGTATGCCGAGAGCTTTTTGACGTCTTTCCGACCGCGCGAGCCCTTGCCGACGGCGATATAGAGGAAATAGAACGCATAGTTCGTCCTTGCGGACTTTTTCATACCAAGGCGGCGGATATCAAGGCGGAGTGCGCAAAGCTCTGCGATGAATACGGCGGCGTTTTGCCCGACAAAATGGAGGAGCTTTTGGGCTTTCCCGGTGTCGGAAGAAAGATCGCAAATCTTCTGCTCGGTGATATATATCATAAGCCTGCAATCGTTGCGGATACGCACTGTATAAGAATTTGCGGTCGGCTCGGATTTTACCCGGAAGGTCAAAAAGACCCGACAAAGGTAGAAAAAGCTCTGGTCGCAATAACCGAGCCGAAAGAGCAGAGCGATCTTTGCCACAGGCTCGTGCTTTTCGGCAGAGAGATCTGCACAGCCCGAGCGCCGAGATGCAAAGAATGTCCTCTTTCTCATATTTGCACAAAAAACCATGAAAAAATATAAAAAAAGCCCTTGACACGGAGTGAAAACGGTGGTATAATGTCACTACCTCTGCGAGTGGGGCTTTTTCTTTGTGCATGAAAAGCGCTTATTTGCACGGTCCGCCGCTGAGGGAGGTACGAACGCCGAACATTGCGTTCGGCAAATAATTTACAGGAGGTGCCGATAATCATGGCTAATGATGTAAGAGTCAAGGTTACTTTCGTTTGCACGGAGTGCAAGCAGAGAAACTATGACAGCAAAAAGAACAAGAAGAATGATCCTGACAGGCTTGAACTCAAGAAATATTGCAGATTCTGCCGTAAGCACACTCTTCACAAAGAATCCAAGTAACGGGGGAAGCAGATAATGAAAAAGAAATTTGGAGCGATAGCAATATTTTTTGCAGTCGCAGTCCTGCTTTCGGTCTTCACTGTCTCCGCATTCGCCGCCGACGTAACGACTGCCGCCACGACAACGGGCGCAGCAACAACCACGACCCAAGCTTCCGCAGGCACAACAACAGCGCCGGGAACAGGAGCAGCAGGTAGCGCTGCGGGATCGGTCATGCCGATATCGCAGATAATTCCGCTGATCATTCTTGCGGTTGTAATAATCGTTCTCGTCGTTATATTCTTCGGTCTGCCGAAGTACCGCGAAAAGACGTTTAAGCTTTTCCGCAGCGTAAAGAGCGAGGCAAAGAAGGTCTCTTGGTATTCTTGGAAGAACACAAGAAAGGGAACACTCGTAGTTATTGTTTCCGTTGTTGCTCTTGCAATAGTGATAGGACTGCTTGATTATCTGTTCAGCACGGGAATCGTTGCTTTGACAAAGATTTTCTGATATGAGCGATATCAATGAAATGAACGTAGGCCCGAGATGGTACGTAGCGCACACCTATACGGGATATGAAAACAAGGTAAAAGCCAGCCTTGAAAAAATAGTTGAAAACCGCGGACTTGAGCATCTTATATACGATATAAGAATTCCCGTTGAGACCACGGTTGAAACAGACGGCGACGAGGAAAAGATCATCGAAACGAAGATCATGCCCGGCTATGTGCTGGTCAAGATGACGATGACGGACGAAAGCTGGCACGCGGTGAGAAACATCAGCGGTGTCACGGGCTTTGTCGGACCCGGCTCGCGCCCCACTCCGCTTTCGGAGCAGGAGGTTGATGACCTCAACATTGAGGAGAAGAAGGTAAGATCCAGCTTCTCGGTCGGTGACAACGTAACTATCATCGACGGACTGTTTGAGGGCTATACCGGAACGGTACAGAATATTTCCGAAGACTTTAAGACTGTCACGGTGCTCGTTAAGCGCGGCCGCCGCGACATGCCCGTTGAGCTTGAGGCTTCAAAGGTAAAGCTCGACAAATAATATAGGAGCGGCACGACTTGCCGCATCAGTGGGAGGGAGAAAATTTTACTTTAATTCTCCCGTGCAAACCACTTTGGAGGTGTATTTAAAATGGCAAAGAAAGTTATGGGTTACATCAAGCTGCAGCTGCCCGCAGGTAAGGCAACACCGCAGCCTCCCGTAGGTCCTGCGCTCGGTCAGTACGGCGTAGCGATACCTGTATTTACAAAAGAATTTAATGAAAGAACCAAGAACGATATCGGTCTTATCATTCCTGTTGTTATCACGGTTTATGCAGACCGCTCGTTCACATTCATCACAAAGACTCCCCCCGCAGCAGTTCTTATCAAGAAGGCTTGCGGACTTGAGACTGCATCTGCTGCTCCTAACAAGAACAAGGTTGCAAAGATCTCGAAGGAGCAGGTCAGAAAGATAGCCGAGACCAAGATGCCCGACCTTAACGCAGCATCTGTCGAGGCGGCAATGAGCATGATCGCCGGAACAGCCCGCAGCATGGGTGTTGTCGTCGAAGACTGAGGAGGGTTACTAAGATGAATAAGGGTAAGAAATATCTTGACAGCGAAAAGCTGATCGAAAAAGGCAAGCTTTATGATCCTGCAGAGGCTCTTGCACTCGTCTGCCAGACCTCTAAGGCAAAGTTCGATGAGACCATCGAGATCCACATTCGTCTCGGTGTTGACTCCCGTCACGCAGACCAGCAGGTCCGCGGCGCAGTCGTTCTTCCTCACGGAACAGGTAAGAAGATGCGCGTTCTCGTATTCGCAAAGGGCGATGCCGTTCAGGCAGCTCTTGATGCCGGTGCTGAGTATGCAGGCGGCATGGAATACGCAGAGAAGATCCAGAAAGAAAACTGGTTCGATTTCGACGTTGTTATCGCATCTCCCGACATGATGCCCGTTATCGGACGTCTCGGCCGTGTTCTCGGTCCGAAGGGACTTATGCCTAACCCCAAGGCAGGCACCGTCACACCTGACGTTGCACGCGCTGTTACCGAGGCTAAGGCAGGTAAGATCGAGTACCGTCTCGATAAGACCAACATTATCCATTGCCCGATCGGCAAGGCATCTTTCGGTGCAGAGAAGCTCGCTGAGAACTTCGAAACACTCGTCGGCGCTGTTATCAAGGCAAAGCCGGCATCTGCAAAGGGTCAGTACATCAAGAGCTGCGTTCTCGCATCTACGATGGGCCCCGGCGTAAAGATCAATCAGGCAAAGCTTGGTTAAAAATAAAAAAGCTCCGCGCGGTGCGCGGAGCTTTTTTTGCTGTTTAGAAGATATTTAAAAGCTCGATGGGCTTCTCTATGATAACGTCCGCCTTTTCGGCAAAATTTTCAAGGTATTCGCGACCGCGATAGCCCCACGCACAGCCGACGGCGGCCATACCTGCGTTTTTGGCGGTCAAAATATCGATATCGCTGTCACCGATCATGGCACACTCCTCGGGGCGCAGGGTGGGATCAAGCTCTGCGAGCACCTCAAGCGACAGGCGAGGGTCGGGTTTTACTATATTCGACACAGGGCCGCGAGCGACCTCGAACATACCTTCCCCGAAAAGCTTTTCGGCGAGCACGCGAACAAACTCATCGGGCTTGTTTGAAAGCATGGCGGGGCGGTAGCCGCGAGCTTTGAGCCCCGCGAGCGCTTCGCGCATACCACCGTAAGGCTCGTCCGTTTGCGTATACGTGCGACCGTATGCCGAAAGGTAAAGCGAAAGCGCGCGATCTATATATGCGTCATCATCGCGGTGCGCCTCATCAACGATAGTCACCTTAACGAGATTTCTTGCGCCGTTGTTCAGGCCTGCGCGAACCTCATCGTAATTGAGCTCGGGGAGCCCAAGCTCTGCTCGTACCTGATTAACCGCTGCGCGAATAGCCCATATCGTATCGGCAACCGTGCCGTCGAGGTCGAAAATAAGTGCTTTTACTGTGTTTTTCATAATTTCTCCCGATAAAATTCACTTTTAACAGTATATCATATATTTTTTTCTCGGTCAAGCTCAAAAAAATATAATAAACGTATTTATTTTCGTCGAAAAGTGTGCTATAATAATGAATTGTGAAATTTAGTTATACGGGAGAAAAATTGTGATCAGAGAAGATTTGCGCAATGTTGCGATAATTGCACACGTTGACCACGGAAAGACCACCTTGGTTGACCAGATGTTGAAGCAGGGCGGAGTTTACCGCGAAAATCAGGCAACGAGTGACCGCGTTATGGACTCGGGCGATCTTGAGCGAGAGCGCGGCATAACGATACTTGCCAAAAACACGGCAATACATTATAAAGACGTAAAAATAAACATAGTTGACACGCCGGGACACGCGGACTTCGGCGGCGAGGTCGAGCGTATACTCAAAATGGTCAACGGCGTTATTTTGCTCGTTGACGCGGCAGAGGGCCCGATGCCGCAAACGCGCTTTGTGCTTCAACGCGCGCTGGAGCTTAATCATCGCGTTATTGTCGTTGTTAATAAAATAGACAAGCCCGATGCACGTCTTGACGAGGTTGTTGATGAGGTGCTTGAGTTGCTTATTGATCTGAACGCAACAGACGAACAGCTCGACAGCCCGATGCTCTTCTGCTCGGGACGTGACGGCACGGCATCGTATTCGCCAAACGAAAAGGGCGAGGACCTTCGCCCGCTGCTTGATACTATACTTGAGTATATGCCGGCACCCGAGGGCGACGAGGACAGCGAGCTTCAGCTCCTCGTTTCGACGATCGACTATAACGATTACGTCGGCCGTATCGGGATCGGACGCATCGAACGCGGCGCGATAAGCCAAAATCAAGACGCAACGATCTGCAATTTCCACTCGCCCGAGAAAAAGAAAAGAACGAAGATAGTTTCAATATATCAGTTTGACGGTCTTGGCAGAACACAGGTCGAAACGGCAAGGGTCGGAGATATCATCGCTTTTTCGGGAGCTGAGGATATAACGATAGGCGATACGATAACATCAACGAGCGCGCCCGAGCCGCTTGAATTCGTAAAGATCTCCGAGCCGACGATGGAAATGACGTTTTCCGTCAACAACAGTCCGTTTGCGGGCAAGGAAGGTAAATTTGTGACCTCCCGCCAGATCCGCACGCGTCTTTACCGCGAGCTTTTAAAGGACGTTTCACTTCGAGTTTCGGACGGTGATACGACGGACGAGTTCTGCGTTGCGGGACGCGGAGAGATGCACCTTTCGATACTGATCGAAACTATGCGCCGCGAAGGATACGAGCTTTGCTGCTCCAATCCGCGCGTGCTGTTTAAGGAAATTGACGGCGTCAAATGCGAGCCGATGGAAAAAGCAACGCTCGATGTTCCGGCAGAATATGTCGGCGCGGTCGTGCAAAAGCTCGGTCAAAGAAAGGGAGATCTGCTTGAAATGAACCCGATAGGATCGAGAACGAGGATAATTTATTCGATCCCGTCGCGCTGCTTGCTCGGATACCGTTCGGAGTTTATGACCGATACTCACGGAGAGGGAATAATAAACACTCTGTTTGACGGATATGCGCCGTATCGCGGAGATGTGACCATGCGCTTTACAGGATCGCTTGTAGCGTCCGAGGACGGCGAAACAACGCGTTACGGACTGTTTAACACACAAGAGCGCGGCAATATGTTTGTCGGGCCGCAGACGCCCGTTTACGAGGGCATGGTGGTTGGAGAAACACCGAAGGCCGAGGATATAGCAGTCAACCCCTGCAAGCGCAAGCAGCTGACGGCAATACGCTCCGCAGGTGCTGATGAAAAGCTTTTGCTCACACCGCCGGTCATATTCACGCTTGAAGAAGCGATCGAATTTATAAATGACGATGAGCTGATAGAGGTCACACCGAAGTCGATCCGTATTCGAAAAAGAATACTGAATACCGAGCTGCGCCTTAAATATCAGAGCAGGGTCAAAAAAGGAATACAGTAAAAAAAGCCCCGTATGGGGCTTTTTTATTGCCAGCCTTCGTTTGAGGCTTTGTAATCTTTGAGCAGCGCATCAGCGTCGCGCACGAGTTCTTTTGCTTGCTTTTTGCCGCTGACGGTCGCACCGGACGCGCAGGCATGTCCTCCGCCCGAATATTTCTCGGCAAGCTTGTTTATCTTTACGAAGCGCGAGCGCAAGCGAGCGCGGGTCTTGCCGTCGTCACACTCAATAAAGGCTATCCAAATAAGGCAATTTTTGACGGACTCCATATACATAACGGCATTGCCAGCCTCTTCGCGGGAAAGTCCGAATTTTTTTTGTGTCTTGCGGTCAATATAAATATATAGTACGCCCGACTCGGTGGTCTTCATTTTCTTGTATACATAGGACTGAAATTTCAGAGCACTGTATTCGGTAAGATAAAGATCCGAAAAGAGCTTATCCGTGTCAACTCCGAGATCGAGCAGCATGGCGGCAAGTCTGAGAGTATCTCCCGAAACGGTATTGAAGCGAAAACGCCCGGAGTCCGTGACCATGCCGCAATAAAGATACGTTGCGGCAGCTTTGTTTATTTTGAGGCGGTCGGAGAAGTCTTGATAAAAGCTTGCGATCATCTCGCAGGCAGACGAAAAATTCGGTTCGACCCAGGATATGTCGCCGTAAGGTGCGACGTTTATGTGATGATCGATCTTTATAAGCTCACGGCAAAGCGAGAATTTCTTGTTTGAGGCTCTTTCGAGGGTCGCTGTGTCTATGAGGATACCGAGCGCATCGGAATAGAGCGCGCCGTCAATATCACCGTCCTCGTCGCCGAGAAACGCCGTTTCATCTCCGAAGTCATGATTTATGGCAAGGACCTCTTTTTCGGGATAGCTCAAGCGCAAGATCTCGCGCAAGCCCAAAGATGCTCCGACGGCATCACAATCGGGGTGAAAATGGCGGAAAATGATTATCCTATCATATTCCTCTATTTTTTTAAGTATTTTTTCTTTGACCATAATGCCTCCGAATCTTTCAGTGTATATTATAGGATACCATATTTTTTGCGTTCAGGCAAGAGATAAAAAGCAATTTTTGCTGTTTTTTTATCAGCGCTCATTGTTTTGTACTTGACAAAAACGCAGATTATTGATATTCTTGAAATAGAGAAAATTAAAAAGAAGGTAAAATATGAAGATAAAAACGGTTAAAAAGAGCTACGACGAGGTCATGGCGCTTCCGCGCCCCGAGCATAAACGGCCGAAAAAGCCGTGGTTTCTCCTTCGCACGCTGATCCGCGTGCTTTCGGTCGGAGATCTTTCGAGAACGAACTTTTCATATAATTTCGAGGACAGAGAAGATCTGCCCGAGGGCCCGTATCTCATTCTCATGAACCACTCGAGCTTTATTGACCTTAAAATAGTTTCGAAAATATTTTACCCGATGCCTTATGCCATCGTTTGCACCTCAGACGGTCTTGTGGGCAAAAATTGGCTCATGCGCCGCATCGGCTGCATCTCAACTCAGAAATTCGTGACGGACGTGACGCTCATAAAGGATATAAAATACGCCCTTAAAAAGCAGAAGATAAGCGTGCTTATGTATCCTGAGGCGAGTTACAGCTTTGACGGTACGGCGACGCCGCTTCCCGACAAATTCGGCGGTCTTATCAAAATGATGAAGGTTCCCGTTATTATGGTAAAGACGTACGGCGCGTTTGCGCTCGATCCGCTTTATAATTGCCTGCAAAGAAGGAAGGTCGACGTCACGGCGGACGTAAAATGCATACTTCGCCCCGAGGACATTGAGGAAAAGAGCGTTGCGCAGATCGATAAAATTTTAAAAGACGCATTTACGTTTGATAATTTTGCCTGGCAGTATGAAAACCGTGTTGAGATTGATGAGGGCTTCCGAGCCGACGGATTGGAACGCATACTTTATAAGTGTGATGCATGTGGAGTTGAGGGCAAAATGGAAGGGCGCGGTACGCAGATCGTTTGCCACGCGTGCGGCCGCAGACATACGCTTAACACTCTCGGCAGGCTTCAAGCATCGGACGGAAAGACGCGCTTTTCACATATTCCCGATTGGTATAAATGGGAGCGAGAGTGCGTGCGTGAATCGATCGAAAACGGCACGTATCTGCTTGACACCGAGGTCGATATCGGCATGATGGTCGACTATAAGGCGATATATATGGTCGGCTCGGGACGGTTGCGCCATACGGGCGAGGGCTTTTCACTTCGCGGGTGTGACGGAAAGCTTGTATACGACCAAAAGCCGCTTTCCTCGTACGGGCTTTATTCGGATTATTTTTGGTATGAGATCGGTGATATGATATGTATCGGAAATCGAGACGCACTTTATTATTGCTTCCCGAAAAAAGAGGGGGTAGTCGCAAAAACACGGCTTGCCGCCGAGGAGCTTTATAAGATACGATCCGCCGAGGCAAGAAGAAAGAAAAAAGAAGAAAAAGCGAGCGCCGGCGCAGAAGCGGCACAAGCATAAATAAAAAGCAGCAGAAATTCTGCTGCTTTTTATATTGATAGTTGGTCATCACCGAGATTTGTGACCGTAAGCCCCTCTCGGCGCGCGATATTTAAAGTATATGCGCTGCCGCCCTCGTTGCGCGTGACATATGCGATGCAATGATCGGCACCGCGTACGAGTGCGCGATTTCGGCGATGCATACAGTCCTGCGTGTATGTATTTTCAATATAAAGCACGCTGTCGGCACACTCGACCGTATAGCGCAAGATGCGTTTGTCGTAATCGTTCCATCTTCTATCCTGATCGCGGCAGGGAAGGATAAGGCTAAGGCGCACATCGGGGTGGGTCTTGCGGAATGCGAGGACCTTGAGCGCGGCAAGCGTGTCAAATCCGATTGCACCCCCTGCGCGAAATTCGCGCACGCCGAGCGAGTAAAGCTTTTCGATTTCGCGATCAAGCTTTGAGGGGAGCTTTGTTATTTCTTCGTCGTCGATCTTACGGTGTCCCGTAAAACAGCAGATTTTGTTTTCCATTTTTCACCTTTCAAAGTTCGTGCATATATTTTATCATAAAAATGCCCGAAGCGAAAGGGTAAATTGAAAAATTTTTCAAAAAACCGTTCGACAGTATACTCCAAAATTTCAAATGATATCTCCCTGCCACTTTAAAATCCGCGCAAAAACGGGCGGCTTCGTCCAAAACCACGCCGCAGATTTCGACGTAAAAAATTGCTTTACCTGTATATAATAACAATATATACTCATTTAGGAGGTTTATATGCAGGACAAGCAAGAAATAGGACAGAAAAAGATCTTTGGCATAGGAGAATTTTTCGCAGAGCTTTGGGGCGGTGCAGAGAACGCGAACAAAAGATTGCTTTCGGCGATCGGTGGTGTGGCTTTCGGGCTGTGCGCGTACTTCCTCGGTGGCTGCGAGCTGCTTTTTTCAACCTATCCTTTGGGTGTGGCACTGCTTTGCGCGGCAGACCGTCATATCCTTTTCATACTTGCAGGACTTATCGCGTCTGCCTTCGGTATAGGTGACGGAACGACGGTCTTCGTTTGCACCTATGCCGTGATCGTTATCGTGCGCATCTTCTCGTCGCTTTTGCTCGATGCGTTTGACGGGAATAAAGGGGAGATATACGAGGACAGCGCTCGCGGCGCGGCGCGCAAATTCCGCGATTTTTGGGCAGGGCTTTTCGAAGAAAGCCCGTGGCTTAAAATGTCATCTGCCGCGATCGCAACATTCTGCCTTTCGATCTATTCCTTGATCGGCGGCGGTTTCCGCTATTACGATCTTTTCGGAGCGTTTTTCTCCCTCGTATGCGCGCCCGCCGCGGTGTTCGTTTTCTCCGGTTATTTTGACCGTGAGCTGAAAAATACCGCGCTCCGTTCGGTGGCGATATTGGCGATCATTACCGCGCTGACTTATTCCTTGCGCAATTTTATGCTGTTCGGCGTGTACGGCGGAGCGTTCATTGCGTTTTTTTCGACGCTTTGCATAAGTCGCCGTCGCGGTATGCTTGCAGGCGCGCTTTCGGGCCTTTGTCTTGGGCTTGCGTTCAACCCGATATATGCGCCGCTCTTTATTCTTGAGGCGGCAGCGGCGGGCGTGCTTTGGAACATCTCGCCTATCGCCGCATCGACCGCAGGCTGCATCGTCGGCATTATCTGGGGCGTTTATGTTAACGGAATGGCGGCGCTTTCCGAGCTTTTGCCGGCACTGCTTTGCGGGGCTATGATCTTCGGCGCGGCCGAAAAGCTTTCGCTCATAAGAGAAGAACCCGAGATCATTCGGGCAAAGCCAGATGAGCGCGCGGCACTTGAGGCCATAATAAAAAACGAGGCGCTCCGCGAAAACGGAGAAGCCTTGCGCCGTCTGTCTGCAAGCTTTTCGGAGCTTGCCGAGTCGTTTTACAATTTAAGCGATCGCTTGCGCCGTCCTGCTGTGCTCGATCTGCGCCGCATGTGCGACGGGGTGCTCGACCGTTATTGTCCCGCATGTCCGCGCCGCGAGGTGTGCTGGGGTGCTGAATATTCAGAAACCCTTGAGATCGTGAACAGAATAACCTCGGATCTGCATACGAAGGCGCGTGCGGGGATCGACTGCGTGCCGGAATATATGCGCACGCGCTGTCCTGCCCTGTCGCAGATGATAACGGAGATAAACGACAGCTGTGCAAGACTGACCGAAGAAGCCCTGATCTGTGACCGTACGGGCGTTTTTGCCGTGGATTATGACGGTATATCTCAGGTGCTTGCCGACGCAGTGGAGAGCAGAACGAAAGATTATAAGGTCGATGACGAGGTCAGCGAAAACGTTGCCGAAAGGCTGCGAAAGCTGCGATTTGGATATGATGGGGTCATAGCTTACGGCGGTCGGCGAAAGAGCGTTGCCGTCATAGGACTTGACGCAACGCGAGCAAAGATAGGGGTTAAGGATCTGCAAAATGAATTTTCGGATCTGCTTGGAACGCCGGTGTCGGAGCCGAAGCTCATAAAAAAGGGAGCGAGATTTGATTTAAAAGTAGCCTCGGCGCCGAGGCTTTCGGCGCACCAATGCTTTTGCTCGCTCACGGCGGCGGAAAGCGAGGGGAAAACGAGGATCTGCGGTGACAGCGTCAGCGAATTTTCAGGTCCGTCGGATTTTTACTATTCGCTTGTCAGCGACGGCATGGGAGCAGGGCGAGAGGCGGCGTTCACATCGAGGATCTGCTCTGTGTTCCTTGAAAAAATGCTATGCGCGGGAAATCGCGCCGAAACGTCGGTGAAGCTCCTCAACAGCTTTCTTTCGGAGAGGGACGGACGCGCACGGAGCGAATGCTCGGCAACGCTTGACCTGCTCGAGCTTGATCTTCACACGGGGGATATGTCCGTTTATAAAAGCGGCGCGGCGCCGACCTATATAAAACGCGGTAAAAATTGCTTTAAGCTTCAGGCAAAGACCGTGCCGCTTGGAATAATCGATAAGCCCGATACGGAAAAGCTTAATTTTTCGGTTGAGGACGGCGACATTATAATAATGGTCAGCGACGGAGTTACGCAAAATCGCGAGGATTGCGTGTGGCTGCTTTCCATGCTCACGGGTGATTGGGATAATACAGAGGATATGGCAAAGAGTATCGCCGAGCGCGCCCGTCAAGAGGGCAGTGACGACGATATTACCGTCGCCATCGTCAAAATAGAAAAAGATCAGCGCCTCATATGAGGCGCTGATTCAAATTTTTCATTATCTCGCAGCTCGGCTCGGGCGTGTTGGCAAGCGGAAAATCAATCCCGAGCTTTTCGTATTTCACGGTGCATAATTTGCGGAACGGCAAAAGCTCGATACCGTCAACACAAGCGTGACTTTCCTTCAAGCCCCGAAGAAGATCCATGCTCCCCTCGGTGTCATTCAAGGACGGAATTATCACCTGACGCAGAGTAGTCGGTATTTTCATTTTATCAAGCAACGAGAGGAATTCAAGCGGCTTTTCGATCGAACAGCCGACGTGCTTGCGATAAAGCTCGTCCGAGGGATATTTGATGTCGAGCAAAACGCGATCGGTCACTCGCAGCAGCGAAATTATATCTTCGTTCAGAATACAGCCCGAGGTGTCAAGGCAGGTGGAAAGCCCGCGCGCCTTTGCTTCGGAGAAAAAGCTTTCTGCGAATTTGGGCTGTAAAAGCGGCTCGCCGCCCGAGAGGGTCACACCGCCGTCGCGGCCGAAATATTCGCGGTAACGCACAGCGCGCTCGGCGAGCTCCGCACCTGTTGCCACCTGACCCCCGTCTGTTTCCCAAGTGTCGGGGTTATGGCAGCACGCGCACCGCAAAGGGCAGCCTTGCGTGAACACAACGAAGCGTACACCCGGTCCGTCAAGCGTTCCGAGCGTCTGTACGGAGTGTATTTTCCCTATCTCAGAGCACTTCATGGAACGTGCGGCTGATGACCTCGCGCTGCTGTTCGCGCGAGAGCTTATGGAAATTGACGGCATAGCCCGAAACACGGATCGTGAGGTTTGGATAAGCCTCGGGATCTTCGTATGCTTTTATGAGGGTCTCGCGGTTTAAAACGTTGACGTTTATGTGGTGAGCCTTCTTTGCGAAATATCCGTCAAGTATCGAAACAAGATTCGAAACCCTGTCATTGTCTTCTCGTCCGAGCGCCTCCGGTGTGATCGAAAAGGTATTCGAGATACCGTCGCGGCAATCGTCGTAGCTGATCTTCGCCACGGAGTTCAGAGATGCAAGCGCGCCGTTTTCCTCTCTGTTGTGCATAGGGTT
>SVSW01000011.1 GCA_015064095.1 Oscillospiraceae bacterium
TTATCGCGCTCCGCTTCGAGCTTTTCCGCCTCGTGCAATCTTTGATTGTACTGCATTATATTGATCGCCGTGAGTATCGCCGATAGCACGAGCAGAACGGCGATCGCCAATACCGCCAACTGATTTACTTTTCTTTTTTCCATATTTAGTATTCGTATCGGTCAAGCCCGAAAGCTGGGCCGAAAGCAAAAGCTCCTTCTTTTTATTTTCCGAATAGCTTTTTATAAATTTTTTATTCCTTGCGAGTTTGATCGCTTTTGCGGCCTTTGCGCCTGCGCGGGCTATTACTCGAAGCGGAACTGCGAGAATAAACAAGGCAAGCGAAAAAGCATATCGCACGGCAAAGCCCGAAAGCTCCGACAGCGGCAAAACCAGCCGTGAAAGCAGCATCTTATATAATAAATATCCGCAAAGGAAGCAAAGCGGTGCGGCGATACGGAACTGCCCATCGTTGAACCTATATATAATAAGGATCAAAAGCACTCCCGCCATGACCGTAGTAAAAAGATCATGCAAAAAGACCGCCGTGCTCAAAAAGCCTCGCCTCTTGCGCAAAGGAAACGGCATTTTTATCTTCTCAAGCCTTGCGCGCAGCCCTTCGCAGTAGACCTTCCCGAATATTACGGGCAAAACCGCAAAAGCATCGTATAGCACGCCGATAAACGCGCCCCCGACAAGCGACGCCGCGCAAAAAAGCGCAAACGCGACCTGCGAGACCTCCATCAGCCGATCACCCTGCCGAAAAGACCCCTCTTTGTGTCCTTGCCGCGGTCATAATATGAAAGCCCCTCAACATTACCCGTGATCTCGAGCGTGCCGTTCGTTGTATCAAGAGATGAAATGCGAAGCCCCACACCGTCAACCGTCAACTCACCGCAGACGGTTTTAAGCACGACAGAGGTATCGTCAAAGCTATCGACCTCGGTTACTCCCGTCAGCCGAACGGACTTTCTGTCCCGCAAAAAAAGCTCGTGCGCCATCTCTTTGGTATTTTTTATTATATCAGCCATATGTGACCTCCGTATAAATATTCTCATAAATATTTATGCGGCGGCAAAAAAAATTATTCTATTATTTCATACATTGAGGCAGCCTCGTCCTTTTTGACATACTCTCGCACGTCTGTGACACGAAAACGCAGAGTGCGCTGGCCGAACGTCACCTCAACGATATCTCCCTCTTTTACATCATACGAAGCCTTTGCTCGGCGGCCGTTTACCGTAACGTGCTCGGCATCGCACGCATCGTTTGCAACGGTGCGGCGCTTTATGATGCGCGACACCTTCAAAAATTTATCAAGTCTCATTTTTCTGCATCTTTCGCAAAAACAAAGGGCTGCCTTTCTTGGCAGCCCTCGGTTTTTTAATAATCAGTTTACGGATTCCTTGAGAGCCTTGCCTGCGGAGAAAGCGGGGTGCTTTGCTGCTGCAATGGTGATGGTCTCGCCGGTCTTGGGGTTGCGGCCGGTTCTTGCGCCTCTTGCCTTGACCTCGAAAGTGCCAAATCCAACGAGCTGAACCTTGTCACCTGCTTTGAGAGCATCGGTGATAGCTGCGAAGGTAGCGTTTACTGCTGCCTCTGCGTCCTTTTTCTTGAGGTTAGCGGAAGCTGCAACTGCTTCGATCAACTGTGTCTTGTTCATGGTTCTTTTCCTTTCCTTTATCAATAATATTTTACTTATTAATAATAACATTTTTTTTGGCAATTTGCAAGAGGATTTTGAAAAAATTTTACGTTTTTTTGGTGTTTTTTTCAATTTTTTTCTTATTTTCGTCCCAAATCGCGTCAAGCTCTTGCATTGTGAGTGATTTTATGTCCATTCCCTTTTTTGAAACCTCATTCTCTATTGCTTCAAATCTGTCTATGAACTTATCAGTTGCTCTGTTAAGTGCATTTTCGGGGTTTATTCCGAGCTTTCGGCAAAGCGACGTAACTGTCAGAAGAAGATCGCCCATTTCCTCCTCGATTGCATTCGTGTCGCCCTTTTCGACCGCCTCGATAAGCTCAAATTTTTCCTCATCGAGCTTTGTCAGCACCTCATCGGCGTTTGCAAAATCGAAGCATTTGGCTTTCTTCCCGACCTTTGTCGCGCGCATCAGTGCCGGCAGCTGCGGCGGGATCGCACGGAGCTTATCGGTGACGGTTATCCTCTGCTTTTCGTCGCTTTTGATCTTCTCCCAATTCGCGAGCACCTCACCCGATGAGCTGACACAAACGTCGCCGAAAACGTGAGGGTGGCGGTGTATCAGCTTTGTGCAGACCCCCGTTGTAACATCTTCGGTCGAGAAAACGCCCTTTTCCTCCTCTATGCGTGTGTGAAAAACGACCTGAAGCATAACATCTCCGAGTTCTTCGCAAAGAAGTGTCGGATTTTCGGTGTCGATAGCCTCGATGACCTCATAAGTTTCCTCTATCAGATCCTCGCGTATGCTATGGTGATCCTGCTCCATATCCCACGGACAGCCGCCGGGTGAGCGCAAGATCTCCACGACCGCCGCAAGATCGGTAAAATCATATTTTTCCTTGCCGCACAGCTCTTTTATTTTGTCTTCTCTTTTCATTATCATTCCTCAACAATCGTATTTTTTTCATTATTTTTATAATTTTTTCACTTTTCGGCAAAAACACAAGATCTTCCTCGCGTACAGAGCCGTTCCATGCCGCAAAAACAAGATAGGATAAAACATCAAGCACTATTACGGCAAAAAGCGAAAGCCTTGAATCCGAGCCGCTCGAAACAAGCACCCAATAAAGATAAAGCGATGAAGCACTCGGTATCAAAGCGGCAAAAAGCGGACGCCACGCGGCAAATACCGAACCTCTCGTGCCGCAGGAATGTCGCTCCGTAAAATAAAGGTTAAAAGAAACTATCGTCAGGTCGCAAAGAAGCGTGCTTATGGGGGCTGCAAATATTCCGATCCTCGGCGAAGCGAGCAAAAAATATTCGATCACTGTTTTTACACCGACGCCGAAAAGCATCGAATATATCGGCAATCTCTCTTTTTTATAGCTTTGAAGCACCGCATTCGTTACCGTTATCATGCACGACGAAAATACCGCAGGTGCAAGCAGTGACAGCATCGGAGCTGCAAGCCCGACCGCATTTTTTTGCGACGGATAAAGCAAAAGAAGTATCGGCTCCGAGAAAACCGCAAGCCCGATTGCTGCCGGCACGGTTATAAGTGATGTCAGGCGTACCGCGGAAAGCAAAAGACTGCGCTCTCTTTCTCTGTCGCCGAGCTCCGCCGCCGAGGCGAGCATGGGAGCGACCGTGACGGCTATCGGAGAAATAAACGACGGAACGAGATTAAAAAGCGGTATTGCAAGGTTTCCGTAGCTTGAATACATTGAATTTGCCTCTGCCGCCGAAAACCCCGCCGCCTGAAGCCGAGATGACACGAGCGCCGTATCTATTACACCCGTCAGGCTGATAACCGCCGCACCGAGCGTTATCGGCGCGGCAATACGCAAAAGCTCTTTTAGTATTCTTCTCTCCCGCCGTGCCTTTTTTGCACCGTTTCGATGTCGCAGTTTGACCGAAAACAGATAAACCGCACAAAGAAGCGAGCCTGCGGAGATACCGGCTATTGCAAACGCCGAAAGCTCATGCGGTGCACAGCCGAGCCTCTGCCCGAGGGCGCAGAAAAGAAGTCCGAGGACGAGCTTTCCTGCGGATTCAATCACCTGTGATACCGCCGTCGGGTACATCACGCCGCGGCCTTGAAAATATCCGCGCACCGCACTTGAAAGACTGACAAAAAGCAAAGCCGGAGCGATGGCTCTTATCGAGATCGCCGCCTCGGGAATTTTGATCGAGGCGGCGACCGTATCGGCGAAAATATACATAAATCCGCCGCATACCGCACCAATGACGAAAAAAAGCTTAAGCGAGGTCGAAAAAACGCCCTCTGCTCCCTCCTCATCGCCTTGCGCGATACGGCGCGAAACGAGGATCGACACGGCGACGGGAAGCCCTGCCGTCGATATCATAAAAAGCAAAGTATAAATGTGATAAGCCGCCAAAAAATACGCCATGCCCTCAATGCCGATCATCGTGACGAGCGGTATTTTATAAAAAACTCCGATGAGCTTAACGGCGGCAGCTGATGCCGTTAAAAGTGCGACGCTTGAAAGAAAGCCGTTCTTGGCTTTCCCTTTATCGCTTAGGGTCAAAGGACTCACCTCAAATAAAGAAATCCTTTAAAGTCCTTTTCGATTCATATTTTATCTTTTCAACGTCGAGTGTTTTAAATTCCCCGTCAAGATAGAGCACGCGGCCGTCTACCATATTCATTCTGACATCGCTTGAGCGCGCACTGTATGCGAGCATTGAATATTTATCGTAAAGAGGAATATTATTAAGCTCATCGACCGAGATCAAAACAAGGTCTGCACGGTATCCGACCTCAAGCCTTCCGCAATCGGATCTTCCCTGCGCCATCGCGCCGTTTTCGGTTGCGATCTTCAGCATTTCTCTTGCGTTCGTTACCGTTGGGTCTTCCTGCGCGCCCTTGTGCAAAAGTGCGGCAAGCTGCATCTCCCGAAGGAGATCCAAGCGGTTATTGGACGATGCGCCGTCCGTTCCGAGGGCGACGTTAACTCCGCCGTCGATCAGCTTTCTTACGGGCATGATCCCGCTTCCGAGCTTTAAATTACTCACGGGGTTATGCGAAGCACTGACACCGTGCTTTGCCATAATGGCAATATCCCCGTCCGTGACCTTAACGCAGTGTGCCGCGCAAACGCTGGCATCAAGCACCCCAAGGCTCTCAAAATAAGCAATGGGCGTCATTCCGTGACGTGCTATGCACTGCTCGTGCTCGTTCTGCGTTTCCGAAACGTGTATCTGTATGCCGAGCCCGTGCTCCTTTGCATATTCGCCGATGCGGCGCATCGGGGCTTCCGCATTTGTATATTCTCCGTGTATGCACATATCAACGATTATTCTGCCGTCCTCCGCGCCGTTAAACTTCGACAAAAGATCAAGCGTTTCATTGAAGCGAAAATCGTTTTCGGGTGTTGTGTTCGCGTCCGAGGTATATCCGCGCGAAAGATTGAGCTTTATTCCCGAATTTATAGCGGCTCTCGCAGTCTCGTCCATAAAAAAGTACATATCCGAGAACGAAACGACACCGCCTCGTATCATCTCAGCCACGGCAAGCTCCGATGCGCAGGCAACGATCCTTTCGGTCAGCTTATCCTCTGCCGGAAAGATCTTCTCAAAAAGCCAGCGGTCAAGCGGAAGATCGTCCGCATAGCCGCGAAGCGCTGTCATGGCGGCGTGGCAATGCGTGTTATAAAATCCGGGGATCAGAAGATCGCCACGTCCGTCAATGATCTCATCGGCGGTGATGCACTCCTCGGTGATCTTCTTTATTATCTTATTTTCAACAAGAACATTGACGGATCTGTTGCCAAATCCGTGATCGTCCGTCAGTATGACATTCTTAATTAATATGCTCATTTTTGATAAATTCGTAATACATTGCTCCGTTCGGCACGAAGATCGACGGTATGCTTTCTATTCCTTCCGTTTTTTTCATCAGGCGCTCAGCCTCGCGGTAATATTTGCTGTCCGATCTTATTGTATCAAGCATCGGGCGCAAAAACTGTGTCAGTATATTTATCTCATAGGGTATCGTTGAGTCTATCGAAACATCTTCCGTTCCCATATGCGGAAAAATATTTTTGTCCTCATTTTTTCGGACGTTTTCCCAAAGAAACATAGTGTATTCAGGTGATGCACCGCGGAAATTGCGGTCACGCACTATTCTTCGCATAAGGCGGATCTCATTCGGCTCGAAAACCGTTCCGCCGACATCGAGCGAGCTTCTCGGACATATGCAAACACTCCTTGATCGTTCACCGCAAAGCTCTGCCGTTATCTCCGGGTATATCGCTTGGATACCCTCAAAAATATAAATACCGTCGGGATCGGGGTCAAACTCGTAAAAGCCGGAGCGCTTTCCCGTGATAAAATCAAATCTCGGTATCTTCGTTGGTCTGTCATTAAAAATATCCTGCGTACAGGAAATAAACATATCAAGATCGAGTGCGTCTATCGAATCAAAATCGGGCGATTCATCTCCTATATCGGATATATGAACGTCGGAAAAAAAGTCATCAATGGAAATAACGTGAACATTTCTTCCGTGCTTTGAAAAATCCTCAATAAGCTTTTTTGCCGTTGTGGTTTTTCCCGAGCAAGTGGGGCCCGACAACGCCACCGTTTTAATATCCGGTATAGAACATATCTTTTCGATCGACCGATCAAGATATGCCTCGAACTCTTGCTCGGTTTTTGCAACGAAGCTCTTTGCTTCTTCTATACTGTCAAATTTCTTTTTTGAATATTTCATTCCTTTTACAGTGAAAATTGCTCGCGGTAAAATTCATCTGTTTCTCGCTCGATCTCTCGGCGTCCGCCGTCCTCGAGGTACTCATACGGGTATTTTTTATTGAAAATACGCTTAATAACGGATTTTTCCTCAGAGCTCTCGGGATACCGAACGAGCTTTGTAACAGCTCCGGCACCTGCGGCAAAAATACTGTGTACCTCCTCCATCATGTAAATGTTGTAGCGTCCCTCCGCGCCCTCAAGCGCAAAGCCCACATTTTCAAGATTTCCGACCGTATTCTTCTGGCGATACATATAATAAGGCTTATATCCCGCGGCAACCGTTCTGATCTGCGAATAATCAACGCATTTTCCAGCATCTCCGCCGCGAAGCGAATATACATTACAGTTGCGGCGCAGAAAATCAGACGCCTTTTTGACGCAGAACGTGTGAACGGTTATATTATCGGGACGCATCGAAATAATTTTGTCCACAGTTGCCGAGAACGATTTGAAATTATCTCCCGGCAGACCTGCAATAAGGTCGGTGTTGATATATTTTATGCCGCTTCGGCTCGCAATATCATAAGCACGGAAAAAATCCGAGCTTGAGTGATTTCTTCCGATGCCGCGAAGCACATCGTCTGACAGCGTTTGAGGATTTATGCAGACCCGCGTGACACCGTGAGCTACGGCGATCGCCATTTTTTCCTCCGTTACCGTGTCGGGTCTTCCCGATTCGAGAGTGAATTCCTCAAGTGTCGACACATCGCAATTAGAATTTATTTTTGAAAGCAAGAAGCGAAGCTGATCCGGTTCAAGTATCGTGGGCGTGCCGCCTCCGATATAAACCGTCTTGACATTAAGCCCGAGCCTTTTTATCTGTGCAAATATCGAATCGATCTCATCTCCGAGCTTAACGAGATAATCGGGGATAAGGGAGATCAGCCTTTTTGACGTGTAAGACACAAACGAGCAATACGCGCAACGCGAGGGGCAAAAAGGAACTGATATGTAAACGCTGCAATCAAGCGGCGAGGGCGTACCTATTATAGACGATTCCGCCAGCGCGACATCGGTGGCGAGCGAAGCCTTCTTCGGAATTACCGAATATTTTTGATTGAGTATCTTTTTTACCCTTGTTTTGCTGTATCCCGATTGCAAAAGCTCCATTGCTACCTTTGAGGGGCGGACGCCCGTTAGCATTCCCCAAGACGGGCGGTAACCGAGCAGCTCTCCGCCGGCGGCAAGCATTGCCGCACCGACTGCTATTTTGAGCGTTCTTTCCTCGGTCGCCTCGGGGGAATATTCCTCGGTCGCCTCGGCATCGGCAACCTTTTCGTCAAATACAAGGTGTACCTTTGCCGTTACTCCCGTTTCGGATTTTTCTATCCCGACCGTGACCGAAAGACCGTCGTCCTCAGAATCGGAGAATTTCACGCCGGGGAAGAAGATCATGCAGAGCATCTGCACATAGTATTTATTCAGTTCTCCGTTTAACGTGACTTTCATTGCTTTGTGCCTTTCCTTAATTTTTCAGAATCCATAACTATGGTGACAGGTCCGTCATTTAAAAGTGAGACCTTCATATCCGCACCGAAAATTCCCGTGCCGGTGTGCTTTACCTCGGAGGAAACGAGCGAAATGAAATACTCATAAAGTCTGTTTGCCTCATCGGGCGGCGCGGAATCAAGATAATCGGGTCTGTTGCCGTGCGCATAATTTGCAAGCAAGGTGAACTGAGAAATACAGAGTATCTCCCCGTCAACATCTCGCACCGAAAGATTCATCTTCCCGTTTTCATCACTGAAAATACGAAGCTTCAATATCTTCTCGGCGAGCAGGCGCGCGTCCTGCTCGGTATCGCCCCTTGCAACACCGAGCAGTATCATAAGACCCGCACCGCAAGAGCCCACAATATTGCCGTCGACCTCGACCGACGCGTTTTTCACCCTTTGAAGTACTGCTTTCATTACGAAAATCCTCTTGTTACGTCCTCAATATCGGGAAGCTGCTTGAGCCTTGAAACTATTCCCCTCAAATGCTCGATATTCTTACAGCTGACCTTAAGACTTAAAACTATTCTGTCCTCTGAGCGTATCTGCGAATTGATCTGAAGTATCGAGACCTTCATATCCGCGAGTGCCGTTGTTATATTTGCTATAAGTGAAATGCTGTTATATGCGAAGATCTGGATAAGTGCCTCGTAAACGCTGCCGACATTGGCAACCGCGCGGCTCTCCCAGTGCGCTTCGACCCAGCGTTCGTCATCTACGTGCTGCTTCATGGCATTGATGACATTCGGGCAATCACGCTTGTGAATGGAAATTCCGTATCCCTTTGTAACGAAGCCGATGATGCTGTCGCCCGGAAGCGGATTGCAGCATTTCGAAAATTTGACCATGCAACCGCTCTCTCCGTCGACAATAACACCGCTTTGCGATTTGAGCGCCTTTGGTGCTGACGCTGTCTTGACCTGATCTGCCGCCGTGGGCATAGGCTCGATCGGTGCCGGCTTTATAATGCGAACGAACTCATCATGCAGCTTTTGCGCGATCTTTGTGATCGGCAGACCGCCGTATCCGAGTGTGTTATAAAGATCGTCCGCGCAGCTGAATCCTATACGAGCGCCGACGTTGCCGACGATCTCGTTTCTGTTCTGCTCCGTATACGGAGTTGAAAACTTCTTGAATTCAAGGTCGACCATCTGCTTTCCGAGCACGATATTGTCGTCCTTTTTCTCTTTTTTGAACCACTGACGGATCTTGTTCCTTGCTTCGCTCGTCTTGACTATTTTGAGCCAATCTCGGGACGGTCCCTTTGACGAAGGAGAAGTCATGATCTCAACGATCTCGCCGTTTTGCGGTATGCGGTCGATAGGAACGATCATTCCGTTGATCTTCGCTCCCGTCATTTTATTTCCGACGGCTGAGTGTATCGAATAAGCAAAGTCGATGACCGTTGAGCCTTGAGGCAGGGCGATAACATCTCCCTTCGGGGTAAAGACGAAGGTCTCATCGTTGAATATATCCGTCTTTATCGCATTCATAAACTCCTCAGGGTCGCGTGTTTCGTCCTCTGTTTCGATGAGGCGTGCGATCCATTTGAGCTTTTGATCGATGCTCTCCTTTGAAGTCTCACCGGATTTGTATTTCCAGTGCGCGGCAACACCGAATTCCGCGATCTCGTGCATCTCGCGAGTACGTATCTGCACCTCAAAAGGAACTCCGTCGCGTCCTATAACGGTCGTGTGGAGCGAGCGGTAAAGATTTGGCTTCGGCGTTGAGATATAGTCCTTAAAGCGTCCCGGCATGGAATTGAACATCTCATGCACAAGTCCGAGCGCGGTATAACACTCAAGCTCCGTTTCAACGATTATGCGCAGAGCGTAAAAGTCGTATATCTCATCAAAGCTCTTGTTTTGGTTATACATTTTTTTATAGATGCTGTATACGGATTTTATGCGTCCTTCAAGAACGAAATGTATTCCGTTTTCACGCATCTTATCATCGACCTCTTGTCTTATATGATCGATGAAATTGCGGTTCATGCCGTATTTTTTTTCAATATCGGTCTTGACCTCGTTATAACCGATCGGGTCAAGATAGCGAAGACCGAGATTCTCAAGATCCTGCTTGACCCTTTGCATACCGAGACGGTGTGCAAGAGGTGCATAGACCTGCATCGTTTCAAGCGCGATCAGCCTTTGCTTCGGCTCAGGCTTTGCATCAAGCGTGCGCATATTATGAAGTCTGTCGCAAAGCTTGATCAAGATAACGCGAACGTCCTTTGACATGGCAAGTAGCATTTTGCGCAGATTTTCGATATGCTGATCCTCTTTGTCCTCAACGGACATTATTATTATCTTCGTCAGTCCGTCAACAAGATCGCGCGTATCCTTGCCGAAAAGCTTTTCTATCTCACGAAGATTGGTTTTATCCGCGCAATCCTCGACAGTATCGTGAAGCAAAGCTGCGCAGATCGAATCCGTGTCAAGCTCAAGACCGGCAACGATCTCCGCAACCGCCAGCGGGTGCGACACGTATGGCTCTCCACTCAGGCGGAACTGTCCTTCATGCAGCTTTTTTGCGTACTCATACGCGCGCTCGATCTTTTCAAGATCATAGCGCTTACCGGTGGATTTTAATATGTTTTTCAGTCTGCCGAAGTCGGCACCGGAAGTGTTGTCCATAAAGTTCTCCAAATTATCGTTTACACTGACTCTTGAGTTTTTTCAGTATGTTCGATTTATCTATACTCGTTTTCGTGCCCGTAAATTCCACGGTGAATACGTAAAAATCGGGGGCAGGCTCCTCAACTCCGCAGATCGTCAGCTCGTGCATTATTCTTATTATGAATTTAAGCTTGACATATCCAATAGGCGCACCCGGCTCACGTGAAAGCATGAAAAGCAAGCTCTCTATCGACATGGAATCGTTACCGCTTCTCGTCAGACGGCGGAGAAGATTATATACCTTTGCAAAATCGTTTCTATCCGGAACTATGTTCTCTTGGGGCAAAAACTCGCCGCCGTTTTTGATCTCCTCGTATCGGCGCTTTTCTCCGTCCTTTTCCTCAACGAACGAGCTCGAATGCTTATGGTCCTGAACGATCAGCTGAACTGTTTTTTCGTTTTTATAAACGTTTATATCAACATTTGCAAGAATATCGATACGGTCGCCCTCACGAACTCCGAGAGCAAGCTCGGTCATGCCGAAATACATGGCATACATGCGAACTCCGTTTTTGGAAACGAGCAGCTTTGTGTGCTTACCCGAGCTTATCTGCATAATACGCTCAACATAAAGATCGCGCATGACGAAAAGCGGTGTAGGATTCGAAACCCCAAAAGGCTCAAGAAGCTGAAGCTCGGTTGCAAAGCCAAGGCTCACGCGATCAAGCTCTACCTCGCAGTCCGCTTCATAGCTGACGCGCAGATTTTCCTCTGTCAAGTGTTCCTTTGCATATTCGTTAAGTCGCTTTTTGAACTCATCAATTTTTCCGCGCTTTACGGTAAGACCGGCTGCAAGCTCGTGTCCGCCGTATTTTTCGAGCAGATCGGAGCAGCTGTTCATAGCCTCAACGAGGTTCATGCCCTTAACGCTTCGGCCGGAGCCCTTTCCGGTGTCGTCCTCGCTCGGATATCCGCGCGTTGCGCCGTCAAACGAGATAAGAATGGACGGAAGTCCGTACTTTTCCGTTATTCTTGATGAAACGATACCGATTATTCCCTGCTGCCAGCTATCGTCCTTTATAACTATAACTCTGTCGTTTTCAGGATCAAAGCTCTGCTCGATCTTCTTTTTCGCCTGCTCTGCGATCCTGTTTTCGTCTATTTGACGCTGGCGATTGATAGAGCAAAGCTCCTCGGCATACATATGAGCCGTTTGCTCGTCCTCCGCGAGAAGCAGCTCGACCGCCTTTGAGGCATTGCTTATCCGTCCTGCGGCATTTATCTTCGGAGCTATGCCGTAACCGATAAAGCCCGATGTTATCTTCCTTTTTTTCGGCGTATCGTAGCTCGATGCCGTCGGATTTGACGAAACATCGATAAGCGCCGCAAGACCCAACCTTTTGGTTTCGGCTATCATTTTAAGCCCCATTGCAACGATCAGTCTGTTTTCGTCGATTATCGGCATAACGTCGGCTATCGTTCCGATCGCGGCGAGGTCCGCATATTCTCGGCATATATGGCGCACGCCTTCTATTTCCGATATTCCCTTTTCGCGGCAATTAATCATTTCAAAACCGCAAAGCAACTTGAAAACAACTCCTACGCCGGCAAGCTCGGGGAAAGGATAGCCACAATCGATCCTATGGGGATTGACGACGGCGCAAGCGTTCGGCAGGTCGGGACGGCACTCATGATGATCCGTTATGACCATATCAATGCCGATGCTTTTGGCATATAACGCCTCCTCGCTTGCGGTTATACCCGTATCGACCGTAATTATAAGGTCAACGCCCTTTTTCTTTAAGCGGTCGATCGCGTCGCAGGAAAGTCCGTAACCCTCACCTGCTCTGCTGGGTATGTAATATCCAACCTTCGCGCCAAGCGAGGTCAGATAAAGATACATCATGCTGACAGCGGTAACGCCGTCAACATCATAGTCTCCGTAAACGCAGATCTGCTCCTTTTGCTCGATCGCCTCTTTTATTCGCGCAACGGCACGATCAAGATCCTGCAAAAGAAACGGCGAATGCAGCACTGCGTCCTCATTTCGCAAAAAGCACTGTGCATCTTGCGTGTTTTTGTACCCGCGGTTATAAAGCAATCGGCAAACGGTTTCGGAAAGCGAAAGCTCTTCTGCCATTCGCTTCGTTATTGCGTCAGCCTCCTCGTTCCCCTCTCGGTACAGAATATTCCAGATCTTATCTCTTTTTTTGATTTCCTTCATTATGGGGTAATGCTTCTCCTGTTCTGAGACGCCGTACGCCATCTGCCCGTACGGAGTCAATAAATCTTCAAAATCGTCAGTTATATATTTTACTTAATGATTTTCACAATATCAATGTCGCATCTGTCGGTCAAAAACAGCTTCGAGATGACCGCGATGACAAAAAACGACAAAACGAACGCGCCGATCGCAAAAAGAGCGGCAAAGCCCTCGCCGAGTATCGGCAAAAACAAAAAATATGAAACGACGGCAAGAACGATCGGCAAAATGAATACAAGCGCGGCATAACCGAGCATTCTTGCGGAAGACGACTCGATCTCGACCTTATCGCCGACCTGCGCTCCGACCGTATTTCTCGCCCGTGCCGAGACCTTCGCATTTCCGCCGAAGATCTTGCACATGGCACAGCCCTCACCGTTCGTGTTTTTATGGCAGCCGTCGCACGCGGATCTTCTTTCCGCTTCGACGACCGCATATTTTCCGTTCACTTCCTTCACCGTGGCAAAAGTGTTCATTTAAACCTCTCAATGATTTTGTATGCAACGGAGATACCGTCAACCGCCGCGCTCATAATGCCGCCGGCATATCCCGCACCCTCGCCGCACGGGTAGACCCTATCGCATCTATCCGTCACACCCGCCTCGTTACGCAAGATACGCACCGGTGCTGAGGTGCGAGTTTCAACTCCCGTGAGCACAGCGTCAGGCGCGTCAAAGCCCTCAAGCCTTTTGCCGAATGAAGAAATGCCGCGTTTCAGTGACGAGGTGATATATTCGGGAAACAGTGCACCGAGATCGGCGACCTTATATCTTTCGCCGCCCATATACGACGGAGCAACGCGCGTCGGCTCAGACCTGAGCTTACCGTCAAGGAAATCTCCGACCGTTTCTACCGGTGCGTAAAACTTTCCGCCGCCGGCGCAAAATGCAGCACGTTCAAGTGCCCTTTGATACGAGATCGCGCCATCGACCGTATTTCCGTAATCGTCCGTGAAAACGGAAACATTGATTGCAGAGTTTGAATTAACGCCGTCGCGCAGTCTTCGACTCATGCCGTTGACAACAACGCCGCCCTCCTCTGTTGCTGCCGCAACGACCTCGCCGCCGGGGCACATACAGAAGGTATAAACTCCGCGCTCGCCCTTTGTATACGAAAAATTATATTCAGCCGCGCCAAGTCGGGGATCGCCTGCGGCGTCGCCGTACAGCGCGCGGTCTATATCCGCACGCAAATGCTCAATGCGGACGCCGACCGAAAACGGCTTAGGCGTAAGCATATATCCTTTTTCCATGAGCATCGAATATGTGTCGCGTGCGCTGTGACCGATCGCCATTACCGCGCAACCGCAAAGAATATCTCCTCGCGATGTGCGCGCCGTGAGCGTTCCGTCCGCATTTTTATCTATTTTATCAAGTCTTGTATTAAGGTACACCTCTGCGCCAAGCTGCTTTACCCTATCAAGGATATTCGAAACGACATCTCGCAAAATATCCGTTCCGATATGCGGCTTTGCCTTTTTCATGATATCCTCGGGGGCGCCGTTCTCGAACATATGGCGAAGCACGAGTGAGCAAAGCGGATTATTTATTCTTGTCGTCAGCTTCCCGTCCGAAAACGTCCCCGCGCCGCCGGCGCCGAACTGAATATTCGTTTCGGTGTCAAGCTCGCCCGTCGCGCGCAGTCTTTCGGATCTCTCCGCCCTCTCCTCAACGCTCCCGCCGCGATCTATCAGGATCGGCGAATAGCCGTTTTCGGCAAGGATCAGCGCACAGAACATTCCGGCAGGACCCGCGCCGACGACAAGCGGACGCGCGCCGAGCGTTTCCTCGCCGTGTTGGGGCGGTGCTATATCGCTGTCTGCTCTGCGAAATCCGACCTTTTCGAGCCTTGCCTCGGTCTTTGCATCAATGAAGCAATCCGTCTCGCAAAAAACCGAGCAAACGATCCTTATATCGTTTTTCTTTCTTGCATCTACCGATCTTTTGGCGATGCCGAAACGAAACAGTGCGGCATTTGCCGCACGTTTCATATATTTTTTTCCTATTTCGAGAAATTCGCTCTCCTCCGCCGTGTAAGGCAGAGATATACCGCCTATAACGTATCTCACGGCTTGCTTATCTCGCTCCCGACGGGATCCTTTTTAACAACATACGAGATCGTCAGATCCTCCATTCCCTCGCCGAGAACAAGTCCCTTGGGGATCACAAGGTCCGAAACCTTTACGCTGCCCGCGGTGAGCTTCGTAATATCTCCGAGATCTATGACAAAGTTATCAAAATTCATAAGTGCCGTATCACCGTAGAGCACGATCTCGCTGACATCACCTGCAAGAGCAGCCGTATATGTATACTCCTCGTCGATCGCTGTCGTCTGCTTAAACGTTATGGGGAAACGGCGTTCGGTCTCGAGCATAACATCGACGGTAACTCCGCTCGGATCAATATTAACGTACGAGCTCTTTATTTCGTTTCCGTCCGCACCGTAAATTCTTATATCGTAAGAGCTGACGATCGAGCTGGTCACAATACCCGAAAGATCGACAACTATTGCAGCCCCGGTAATGGAATTTATCGTTTTTTCGGGTCCGCTTATATTAAGCGCCGGAACCATCGGCGTCAGGGTGATATTCGTTCCGCTCGCCGCAGGACTTTTAAGCTCTGCGCTCACCTTTGTAAGCGTTGCCGTGGCAGGCTTATCTATATAAAGCAGATCGACCGGCAGCGCCGTCGTTATGGATTTAAAGGTGATATCCGGCGACGGCATCGAATATAGGAACGAAAGCCTTTGTACGGCGGCTCTTTTTATCTCGGACGTATCGACCGTCACTTGATAATCAGCGGCGCTGTATTTATCAAGAACGTTTTTTGTGCCCATAACGGTCAGCTCAACGCGCAGCTTTGAATAATCCATTTCGCTGCCCTCAAAGCTATCATCGAGATTTGAGAATATAGTCATACCCGTGGCATCTGATATCTGCTTGCTGACATCGACCTCTACCGTAATGGTTTTTTCGATAGGATCCTGTGAGGTGTTCATAACATAGACCCAAATACCAAGCGCTATTATAAGGCATGCAAGTAACACGAAAATATCGTATTTTTTGTATTTTTTTACAGTGGGCCGCGTTTCTTGAATTTCAACAGAAGGGGTATTATTTTGATCCATTCTTCTTGCCCTCCTTTTGAGTTTTTGTTTTCAGCGGAGTCACAACGTTCGGCGAAAGAAGGCGTACAAGCTCTTTTTTCAGTCCCGCCTTATCATATCCGCGAGTGAGATTTCCGTCATATGCGACCGAAACTCTGCCAGACTCCTCAGAAACCACGATGACGATAGCATCGCTGACCTCGCTGACGCCGAGTGCGGCGCGGTGGCGAGTGCCGAGCTCACTATCTATATCACCGCGCTCCGAGATGCGTAAAAAGCAGCCTGCGGCATGAACGCGCATATTTCTGATTATCATTGCTCCGTCGTGAAGCGGTGCGTTCTTAAAGAAGATGTTTTTGATTATATCAGCCGAAAGCTGAGCATTGATGACCGTTCCCGACTCGATATATTCTCCGAGCCTTGTGGTGCGCTCTATAACGATAATCGCTCCGGTCTTTGTTTTCGCCATATCAAAGGTCGCAGTGCAGATATTGTTTATCGTTGTGCTGAACTGAGCCTGATTTTGACGCTGCTCGCCGGAGGTTATGTTCTTAACTCCCGTAATGATCGAGTTGTTGCCCACCTTTTCAAGCGCGGCGCGAAGCTCCGGCTGGAAAACGATGATGATGGCAATTATTCCGACCTGGTAAAAGTTCTGCAAAATAAAGCCTATCGCCTTCATTCCGAAAAGCGAGCTCACAAAAGTAAGCGCGATAACAAGGAGCAAACCGAATGCAAGCTTGCTCGCACGCCTATTTCTTATAAACCTGTATGCATAGAAAAGCACAAAGGTAAGGATAAGAATATCGATGACATCGACTATGCCGATTCCCCTTATCACATCGATCACATTATCCTTGAAAAAAGCACCTATTGCCGAGAAAAAATTTGCAAGTGCTATCTTGATCACCCCCAAAAGCAAGCCTTATACTGCTATTTTATATATTATACCACATATTCTTTATAATTTCAAATGTTATTTGATATATTTTCGAAATTTTTTTCACAGGGATATTTTGGAGAAATCTGCGGATTTTTTGCAAAAAAACTCAAGAATATTGCAAATACCTATTTATTTTTTGCGAGGCTTGTGCTATAATAGTAAAATAAATTGCAATTCGGAGAAATTATGCCTGCAAATATTCCCTATAAAACCGACAAAAGAATAATAATCGTTTCGGGGCATTTCGGCTCCGGAAAGACCTGCGTTTCCGTGGCACTTGCGCTCGCGCTGAAAAAAGCCGGCAAAAACGTCACAGTTGCCGATCTTGACATCGTCAATCCCTATTTCCGTGCCGCAGATGCAGAAGATCTTTTGACGAAAAACGGAATTCTGTGCATCAACCCCGAATTTGCCAATACAAATGTCGATATTCCCTCGCTCAGCGCCAATATTCAGTCGATATTCGCGACTGCGGACTCCGATCGCAATTCGGTGGCGATCCTTGATGTCGGCGGTGACAGCGGCGCGGCAGCGCTCGGCAGATTTCGCCATGAGATAGAACGCATCGGATATGATATGCTTTTCGTGGCAAGTAAATACCGTCCGTTGACCGAAAACGCCGAAATGACTGTCGAGAACATTCGGGAAATTGAGGTATACAGCCGTCTTTGTGTGTCACATATTGTCAATAACAGCAATATCGGCGAGGAAACGACGCTCGAATATGTCGAAAACTCGTTTGCATACGCAGATGAGATCTGTCGCCTTTCCGGTCTGCCCGAGGCATTCACCTCTGTCGTTAAGCGCGATTTTTGCGACGGGCTTGCGAAAAAATATCCGACAAAAAACTTCTTCTTTATCGAAGATACAACAAGAAAACTGTTCTAAGGAGGAATTACATATGAACAAAGTTACATTTAACGTTGACCTTTGCAAGGGTTGCGGACTTTGCGTTGAAGCCTGTCCAAAAAAGATAATCACCCTTGATCCCGAGGTCCTCAACAAAAAGGGATACCACCCGGCCGGCATAAAAGATGCCGACAAGTGCATTGCCTGCGCCATGTGTGCAACGATGTGCCCCGACGTGGTGATCACGGTTGAGAAAAACGTATAAAATAGGAGGTCAAAATGGCTAACAAGGTTTTAATGAAAGGTAACGAAGCGCTTGCCGAAGCAGCTATCAGAAACGGCTGCCTCAATTTCTTCGGTTACCCCATAACACCGCAAACGGAGCTTGCCGAATATATGGCAAAGCGTATGCCGAAGGTCGGAGGTCTTTGCCTGCAAGCAGAGAGCGAGGTCGCGGCTATAAACATGGTCCTCGGCGCTGCGGCTTCGGGCGTGCGCGCGATGACATCGTCTTCCTCGCCCGGAGTTTCCCTTAAAAGCGAGGGTATCAGCTACATGGTCGGCTGTGATCTGCCGTGCCTTATCTGCAACGTTCAGCGCGGAGGCCCCGGACTCGGCGGAATTCAGCCCTCACAGCAGGACTACTATCAGGCAACAAAGGCTAACGGACACGGTGATTTGCACCTTTACGTGCTTGCGCCCGCTTCCGTTCAGGAGATGGTCAATCTCGTCGGCCGCGCGTTTGATGTCGCCGATACATACCGCACGCCTGCTATGATCCTTGCCGACGGCGCGCTCGGCCAGATGATGGAGCCTGTCGATTTTGACGCCGCACTTTCAGAAAAACGCGAGCTCCCCGAAAAGACTTGGGCAACGAACGGCACAAAGATGCAAAGAAAGAGAAACGTTATCAACTCTCTTTATATGAACCCCGACGATCTTGAAAAGTCGATCATCGACCGCTTTGAGCGCTATAAGAAGATCGAAGAAAACGAAACGCTTTACGAGGAGCTTTACACCGACGATGCCGATATAGTTATCGTTTCGTACGGTATCACCTCGCGCATATGCAAATCAGCGATCGAAATGGCTCGCGCCGAGGGCATAAAGGTCGGACTTATTCGCCCGATCACCGTTTGGCCGTATCCAAAGGCTGCTATCGCAAAGGCTGCGAAAACCGCAAAACATTTCCTTGTTGTCGAGCTTAATATGGGCCAAATGGTCGATGACGTTAAGGTCGCCTGCGAGTGCCGCGTTCCCGTTTCGTTCTTCGGACGCACGGGTGGCGTTCTGCCCACCGCCGAAGACGTTTTGGCAGAAATCAAAAAACTCAACGGAGGTAATAAATAATGGTAGTATTTGAAAAGCCCCACGCACTTTCACCGGTGCCCTTCCATTATTGCCCCGGTTGCACTCACGGAATAGTTCACCGTCTTGTTGCCGAGGCTATTGACGCACTCGGTATCGAGGGCGAGACCGTAGGTGTTGCACCCGTCGGTTGCTCTGTTTTCGCTTATAACTATTTTGAGTGCGATATGATCCAGGCGGCACACGGACGTGCTCCGGCGGTTGCCACCGGTGTCAAGCGCACAAATCCCGATAAGATTGTCTTTACATATCAGGGTGACGGCGACCTCGCCGCTATCGGCACAGCAGAAACAGTCCACGCAACGACAAGAGGCGAAAACCTCACAATAATCTTTATCAACAACGCAATTTACGGTATGACAGGCGGTCAGATGGCTCCGACAACCCTGCCGGGTCAAGTCACAACCACCTCGCCGTACGGCAGAAATCCGCAGCTTCAAGGTAACCCGATCCGCGTTTGCGAGATGCTTTCGTCGCTTGACGGACTTGCATTCGCACAGCGCGTTGCCGTTGATACTCCGGCTCATGTAAATCAGGCAAAGAAGGCAATTCAAAAGGCTTTCCAAAACCAGATCGACAAAAAGGGACTTTCTATCGTTGAGGTCCTCTCCACCTGCCCGACCAACTGGGGTATGACCCCCTCGGAGTCGCTCAAATGGCTGCGCGAGAACATGATGCCCTACTATCCGCTCGGCGTTTACAAGGATATTGACGCAAAGGAGGGCAAGTGACATGACAACTGAGATTTTGCTTGCAGGCTTTGGCGGTCAGGGTATACTTTTTGCGGGCAAGCAGCTTGCAAAGACCGCGATGTATAACGACAAAAACGTTTCTTGGCTCCCGTCCTACGGTCCTGAGATGCGCGGTGGCTCGGCTAACTGCTCGGTCATCATTTCCGACAATGAGATCGGCTCTCCGATCATCAACCGCCCCGACATTTTGATAGCCTTCAATCTTCCCTCTTTTGACAAATTCGAGCCGAAGATCAAAGAAGGCGGTATCCTTATCGCAAACAGCTCGCTTATCGCGACAAAGAGCGAAAGAGATGACATAAAGGCATATTATATTCCCGCAACGCAGCTCGCTTCCGATAACGGACTTGAGGGCGGTGCGAACGTTATAATCCTTGGCTATCTTTTGAAACTCACGGGAATTTTCGATCTTGATCAGTTTATCGATCTCATGGTCGCAGGCATTCCCGCAACCAAGGCAAAGCTGATCGAAAACAACAAAAAAGCAATAATGCTCGGATACAATTACGAGGCATAAAAAGAAAAAAAGACCGCGCGATGCGCGGTCTTTTTTTAACCTATATAATTTTTGTAAATATTTGCCGAATCCTCGTATGAGTTCTTGTTTTTGACATCGCCTGCGGCGCAAACAAGGTAACGGTGTCCGTCCGACGTTTCGCCGAACGAAACGAGGCAATAACCCGCAAGATCGTCATTTCCGCTCTTTCCGCCGAGGATCTTAACGTCACCCGTATCTCGCTTTTTCATGCCGTCAAGCACGAAGGATTGACAGTACATGAATTTCCTGTACGTTCCGTAGTATTTATATGTATCGCTCGGGGTCGTGATTATCTTATACGCAAGCTCGTTTTTAAGTGCATAAAGGAATATCTCGCCGACCTCGCGCACGGTAGAATAATTCTCACCGCCGTCATCAGCGCCGTAGCAGTTCGTAAACTTCGTTGATGTAAGTCCCATTTTCTTGGTCGCTATTTCGTTCATTTTTGCAACGAAGGCTTGCTCGCTGCCCCCAAAGGTTTCGGCAAGCGCAAGCGCCGAGTCACAGCCCGATTGCAAGATCAAAGAATAAAGCAGATCTATAACATAGACTTCTTCATCGGGGTCAAACGCAGTTTGATAACCGTTAAGATCGTGTCCGTAGCCCTCGCCCGTCTTTATCTTTACCAATCTGTACATATCGTTATTGGTCTCTATCAGCTCAAGAGCCGTGATAAGCGTCATGACCTTCGTCATAGATGCTATCTGCACGCGCTCATCTGCGCCCTTGGCATAAAGCGCAACTCCCGTGCCCATATCGACAACTATCGCATTTTTGGAATTGATGCCGGACATCGGGTCTGCTGCGTCCGACGAGTATATCTCGCAGCCCGTCATACCGCTTGCATTTTTGAAATTACCGACGCTCGGGAACCTGCCCGAAGGCGTTTGAGTTTCGGTATCGCCCGACGGGTCTGTCGTCACCTCAGCGCCGGCGGGAACGGACGGCGGTGCCGGCAAGCATATTATAATTACTGTTATTACCGTCATAACGGTCAGAAGTGCAAGAATTATGGCGATGAAAATGTGCATCTGCCGTTCTTCGTTGCGACGGGTCTGATCAAAATTATATTGCATTTAAATCTCCAAGGATAATTTTTAAATATTTTAACATAATAGTAAGTCCGTGTCAAGTCACTCGAACTGCGAATTATAAAGCGATGCGTAAAAGCCGCCCGCCGCCAAAAGCTCGTCGTGGCTTCCCATCTCGGTAACACGGCCCTTTTGCATAACGATTATCGTATCCGCGTTTTTGACCGTGGAAAGCCTGTGCGCGATAACGAAGCAGGTGCGCTCCTTCATAAGATCGCTCATCGCCTTTTGAATGTTTATCTCGGTGCGCGAGTCAACATTTGAGGTTGCTTCATCAAGTATCAGCATCGGGCTTTTCGGAAGCATGGCGCGTGCTATCGTTATAAGCTGCTTTTGCCCCTTTGAGATGTTCACGCCGTCATCTGAAAGCACGGTGTCGTATCCCTCGGGCAGGCTCTCGATAAACTCATGTATATGAGCCGCTTTTGCCGCGCGTATGACGTCCTCACGTGTGGCGTCCGGCGATCCGTAAGCTATATTTTCGTAGATCGTGCCGTAAAACAGCCACGTTTCCTGCAAGACCATTGTATAAGAGGCACGCAATGATCCGCGCGTCAGATCGCGAATATCAAAGCCGTCAACCGAGATCTTGCCGTCATCAACATCGTAAAATCTCATAAGAAGATTGATAACGGTAGTCTTTCCCGCGCCCGTAGGTCCGACTATTGCGACGGTCTTTCCCTCCTCTGCCAAAAGCGAGAGGTCGTGAATTATCGTTTTTTCGGGCGTGTAGCCGAATTTAACACGGTCAAGCTCGACTTTGCCGCGAACGTGTCGGATCTCCTGCGAGCCCTCTTTATCTGTCGGCTCTGGGTCTTCGTCGATTATCTTGAAAACTCGGTCTGCCGCCGCAAAAGCGGACTGAAATTCATTTAAAATATTGGCGAATTCGTTTATGGGTCCTGCAAATTTGCGCGAATACTGCACGAACTTCGATACGCCGCCGAGCGTGATAAAGAACAGTCCTCCTGCCGCGGCAACGCCGTTTTGCGAAAACATATAAAGTATTCCGCCGAGTATCGTTATAAGGCTTATTGAGAGATTATTGATAAAATTGACCGCAGGTCCGAGCGTCGCGCCGTAATATTCCGCGCGGTAATATGCATCGACCGCATCAAGATTTCTCTTATCAAAGCGTGAAACGATCTCGTCCTCTCGCCCGTATGCCCGAATGGATTTCGTTCCCGAAAGCATTTCCTCGGCGTATCCGTTAAGCTCACCGAGCTTTGCCGAGCGTGCGCGGAACAGCGGCCGAACGCGTTTTGCCCGAAAACGGGTGAAGATTATTGACGCCGGCACGGTAACGGCGAAAACGAGTATCATAGGCTTTGAGATCTGCCACATGAAGATCAGCGAGCCGACAACGGTATATACACTCGTCATGACCTGTACAAGATCGTGCGAAAGCGAGGCATTCACAGTATCGATATCATATGAAATACGGCTGATTATATCGCCCGTTGCATGTTGGTCAAAATAACCGACCGGCAAGGTCGTGAGCTTATCAAAAAGGCTCTTTCTCATCGAATAAACGATCTTTTGGCTCAAAAATATCATGATCGCCGCCAAGACATACGAAAGCACACCTGCGGCGGCATAGCAGCCGAGCATCAGCCCGACATTATAAAGCACCAGCTCATAGTTTACGCCGCCTTCTGCTGCTATCGCATCTATTGCATCTCCCGAAAACTGCGGTCCGAGCAAGGAGAGCTGATTTGAAAGCAGAGTGAAAACTATCGCAACGGTGAAAAGCACCCAGTGCGCCGCAAGATATTTGCCAAGACGGCGGAGTATCTTGCCCGTATCGCGTTTTCCGAGCTTTTTCGGCGCAGCGTTTTTGTTGGGATTATTCTCTGCGCGAGGATCGCGCGCAAAACCGCCTCTATTCAACGATAGCACCTCCCATCTGGGAATCGCTTATCCCGCGGTAAATATCGCATCGCGCAAGCAGCTCATCATGAGTGCCCATATCGGCTATCTCACCGTGTTCAAGCACGATTATAAGATCGCAGGACATAACGGAGCTTACTCTTTGCGCAACGGTTATCTTCGTTGTACCCGAAAGCTCTGTGGCAAGCGCTCGGCGAAGATTTGCGTCCGTTTTGTAATCGAGTGCCGACGAGGAATCGTCAAGTATAAGTATATCGGGATCACCCGCAACCGCGCGCGCGATCAGCATGCGCTGCTTTTGACCGCCAGAAACGTTCGTGCCCTTTGAGGCAAGCATGCGGTCATATCCCTCGGAGAATGCCTCGATAAAGTCGTGTGCCTGCGCGATCCTTGCCGCCTCTCTTATCTTTTCGGGTGAAATATCTCGCCCGAAGCGTATATTTTCCTCAATCGTGTCGGCATAAAGAAAATCGTTTTGCAGTGCCACGCCAAACATCGAATGAAGCTCCGACGGATCTATCGTGCGCACATCTCGTCCGTCGATTCGGATACTGCCCTGCCCGACATCGTAATATCGCAAAAGCAGAGAAATAACGGTGGATTTGCCCGATCCCGTTGAGCCGATTATGCCAAGTGATTCTCCGCGCTCAAGCGAGAACGAAACGTGAGAAAGATCGTTCCTCTTTCCCTTATATGAAAAGCTTACATCGTCAAATACGATGAACGACTCGCCGTCTTTTCTCGGCAATTCTTCCTCGGAAATGACGGAAATCTCGTCCTCTGCTTCAAGAACCTCCTCTATACGCTTTGCCGAGGCAGAGCTTTTGGTATAGAGCATGAAAATTCTTGTAATTGTCATCATAGCCATCGATATCTGCGTGAAATACTGCATAAATGCTATGATGGTTTCGGGATTTGATCGCCCACCCATGACAAGATTTGCGCCAAGCAAAACGACCAGCACCGAGCCGAGATTCATAAGGAGCGTCATGGCAGGATTGACAATACCCATAGTCAGACCCGCGCGGCGCTCGTCTTCGACAAGCGCGCGGTTGACGGCGTCATACCGATCTCGCTCATGCTCGGTTTTTGATAGCGCTTTGATAACTCTCATGCCCTGTGCATCTTCACGCACAACGCGTATCATTTTATCAACCGAGACTTGCACGCGCGAGTAAAGCGGAACGCCCTTTCTCGACACGAAAAACACGGTTATGAATATAAAAGGAAGCACCGCGATCATAACGAGGGCAAGCGTTGCGTCCATAAAAAGCGTGACACCTATGCCGCCGATGAGAAGTATCGGCGCGCGCACGCCCATTCTTTGCATCATGCCGACAAAATGATGGGTATGATATGTATCCGAGGTTATGCGCGATTCAAGCGACGGGACCGTGAATTCATCGATCTTTTTTGCGGAAAGGTGCATGATCTTGTAAAAAAGATCGTGCCGTATCATTTCCGAAAAATTGCGCGCCACACGCGCCGCCATTCGATTGGCGACGATATTTAACACACAGGCAGCGGCAGAGCATATTATCATAACGCCGCCAAAGAAAAATATCTTTCCGATATTTCCCTCGGCAACGACCTGCCCGAGTATATGGCTGAGTATCAGCGGCAAAGCAAGCTCCACCACCGTACCCGCTATTTTGATCGCAAGGCCGACTGACATTCGTCCAAAAAACGGCCTTAGGTATTTAAGCATCAGTTTCATTCGATATCCTCTTAAATATAACTAAGTATATTATATCATACCTTATATTCCCTCGTCAACAAAAAAGAGCAGCTTTCGCTGCTCTTTTTTATTCTTTTTCGTCATCGTCGAGCTTTTCGCCAACGGTGACTTTAACCGCAAAAACGCGATGCGAGTCCGCTTTTGTCACGCGGAAATTCAGATGTTCAAAATCGAAATGATCGCCCTTTACGGGTATTTTTTCAAGCTGCTCCATTATCCATCCGCCAAGCGAGATGCTGTCGGAATCGGAATCTATATCAAAGCGGTCGCAGAAATCCTCAAAATTGACCGCACAGTCAACAATGAAAGCATCGTCCGCTATCTGCTTATATTCCTCAACGACCTCATCATGCTCGTCCCAAATATCGCCGACGAGCTCCTCGAGTATATCCTCCATCGTGACGATACCGAGCGTGCCGCCGTATTCATCGACAACGACCGCGATATGCGATTTGTTCTTTTGAAGCAGCTTCAAAAGATCGAGTATCTTCTCGGATTTATGTATGAACACAGGCTCCGACATGATATCCTTCAAGCTCTTGCCGGTGATACCGCCGCCGACGTAAAAATCCTTTTGGTGGATAACACCCACGATATCGTCAATATCCTCGCCGTAAACGAGCAAGCGAGAAAATCTCGTTTTTGAGAAGACCTCTGCGATCTCCTCCTTTGATGCATCGCTCGATATAGCCTCAAGCTCAACGCGGTGAGTAAGAATATCCTCTGCCTTGCGGTCCGTGAACTCGATCGCATTGCGCAAAAGATCGCCTTCGTCATCATCGATGCTTCCCTCCTGCTGGACCTCCTCAACAAACATGAGAAGCTCCTCCTGGGACATCTTTTCCTCCTCCTTCGTGCGGAAGACAAGAGACAGAATCTTTTTCCAGCCTGCAAAAACCAGATTGAACGGCATAAGTATCCAACCGATAAATCTGATTATCGGGGCTGAAAACATTGCAAACGCATCGGGAAAATCCTTTGCAAGATTTTTCGGGGTTATCTCCCCGAAAATAAGCACCGTAACCGTACACACTGCCGTTGAAACAAGCGATGCAACATCTTGGTTGGAAATAAGCTGCAAGAAAAGCAACGTGCCCAGCGATGAAAACAGTATGTTAACTATATTGTTTCCTATAAGTATCGTTGAAATCAGTCTGTCATATCTGTCGGAAAGCTTCAAAACAAGCGCCGCACGCTTGTTGCCGTTTTCAACCATTGTTTTCAGCTTGGTTTTGTTTATCGACAAAAATGCCGTCTCGGTTGCCGAAAAGTACGCGGATAAAAGTACACACACGCACATTGTAATTATTTGAGGTAAATATTGCATAAAAAGATTTAAAACTCCTTGATCTTATATCAAAAATTAATACAACGCAAAAAAGCATAGCACACCCACTTGGTGAAACTATGCCGTCATTCGATCTTTTTAACAGTGTTAGCGTTATCCTCGTCGCTACTGTCGCCGTCCATTACGATGTTTTTCCCTCCATCAAATATTTCCCCCATTATAGCAAACTTCGTGTCATTAGTCAAGCAAAAGTGGGATTATTGGTAAAAGTTAATAAATTGTTTACAATTAACAAAAGCACCCGTTAGGGTGCTTTTTGGAGCTGGTGAAGGGATTTGAACCCTTGACCTGCTGATTACGAATCAGCTGCACTACCCCTGTGCTACACCAGCAATTATTTCGAACATTAGGATTATACCATATTGTTTCTCTTTTTTCAAGCCCTTTTTGCAAAATTTTTTGACACGCCTTGATTTTATTGTATTTTCATGTTAAAATTAACTGATAATTACATTTTTGGAGATAAATATGGATCTTTGCAATATAAAAACCGTTCGCGACATAATGTCGATATTCCACCTGACGGCGAAAAAGGAGTACGGTCAGAATTTTCTCACCGACCCCTCGGTCGTTGCCGACATTGCCGACAGCGCATACGGCGCCGATACCGTGCTTGAGATCGGTCCCGGTCTCGGCGTGCTCACACGCGAGCTTTCGGCGCGCTACAAGACCGTTAAGGCACTTGAGATCGACGAAAAGCTTTTGCCTGCGCTGAAATATACGCTGAATGATTGCAAAAACGTGACCGTTATAAACGGCGATGTGATGAAAGAGGATCTTGCTGCCCTGCTCGCAGACGATTTTGCGAACGGCAAGGTTTCCGTTTGCGCGAACCTCCCTTATTATATAACCTCTCCGATACTTATGAAGCTGCTTGAATCCGAGCTGCCGTTTGACAGTATCACCGTAATGGTTCAAAAGGAGGTCGCAGAGCGTCTCGCCGCCGGCGCCGGCGAAAAAGACTGCGGCGCTATCACCGTTGCCGTTGCATACCGCGGTGAGGCTGAAATGCTCTTTACCGTCCCCTCCGACCGATTTTTCCCCGCCCCCAAGGTCGATTCCGCGGTCGTTCGCATAAAGCTCTACCGCGAAAAGCCCGTTGTGCCGCGTGACGAGGAAACCTTCTTCGCCACCGTGCGCGCTTCGTTCTTGCAACGCAGAAAAACGCTCGTCAACTCTCTTTCAACGGGATTTTCGCAGATCCCAAAGGAAAAATTTGCCGAATTCATCGAACAGCTCGGGCTTCGCCCCGACATTCGGGGAGAGCGCTTGACAGTTGCGGAATTTGCCGCACTTTCCGACTTGATCTATGCCGAAAAAGCAAAATAAACTTTATTAACTGCGCGCTTGTTTATTTATACAAGAACACGGAAGGCTATGCCTTCCGTGTTCTTTTTATTCCGCTGTGGCAGGCGGTGTTGCGGTGAGGTGAGTGGAGTTGACATAGGCAACTCCGCCATCATACTCAATGCCGACCCAGGTGCTGTTCTTTATGGTAAAAAGCACCGTTACCTGATCGCCGACCGAGAGTGTCGCTCCTGTCTTGTTATCATCGCTGTCCGCATTGGGTGATGTGCGGATATTAACGCTTCCTGTCGCCCACATCGTACTGTTGACTGCCGGCTCAAGACCGAGCTTTTCATAATAATAAGGCGTTCCCATAAATGCCTCGGGCGCAAACTCTGTGCCGCCGAAGGTGACCGACGTCAAAAGCTCGCAATCGGCAAATGCGTGGTCTGCCATGCTCTCAACCGTCGCAGGGATCGCAACGGAGGCAAGAGCATCGCAATCCGAAAATGCGCGGTAAGGTATGTTCTTTATACCCACGCCGATCGTAAGCGACGTAAGCGAGGTGCAGCCGTCAAACACCCATTCATCGATAAATGTAACGGTGTCGGGGATCACCAAGGTTTCAAGTGAGCTGCAGCCTGCAAATGCCATCATTCCAATGCTTTTGAGGGACGAGCCGAACTTGATGCTTTTAAGCGATCTGCATGTATCGAAAGCCGAGCCGCCGATCGCCTCTACGCTGTTCGGAATGGTTATCTCGGAAAGCGAGTGACACGACATAAACGTCGCACCGCCGATCCTTTCAAGGCCTTCGGGAAGCACTATGCCGTCAAGCGAGGAGCAGCTCGAAAATGCACTGTCGCCAAGATACGTAAGACCCTTACCAAAGGTCACCTTCTCGAGCTTTTTGCACTCCGCAAAAGCCCCGTTGCCGATCGTTTTGATGCTGTCGGGCAATACCAGCTCTTTTAAGGTTGGATTTTCCCAAAATGCGTAAAGCCCTATCTCGCTTACGGGAAAGCCCTTTATATCCGCAGGAATTGTCAGCTTTTCGGCAAATCCCGTGTATTTATCAATTATATACGTTCCGTCCTCTTTGAGGGTTATATCAAGAGGAGTGGCTGTGACCGTGCACGTCGTGCTCTTTCCGTCGGACGCCGTGGCGGTTATTTTTGCTTCACCCGCACCGACGGCAACGACAAATCCGTTTTGGGCAACCAAAATTGCCTTTTCGTTATCGCTTGTCCAGCGCACGGGTCTGTCGGAATTTATTATATAGGTGTCGTTCAGCGTAAGATTTAACTTATCAACGCTGAGCACGGGCGCTTCCGTCGAATTATCCTCAAGATCGCCTCGAACATAACCGGCATCGATCACAGTACCGTCGGTCATCGTGATCATGAGATGCCCATTCGGCGCGATCTCGGTCTTTTTAATACCAAGTCCCGTTTCACCCTGATTTCCGATCTCGCCTTTATCGCCCGAATCGCCTTTGAGAGACTCAAGCCATTCCTCCTCCGTTCCGACAAAGCCGTTTTCAACGGCAATATCGTATGCGGATTTTCCTGCACAGGCGCAAAGCAGAAGGCACACAATGATCGCGAACACGGTAATTATAATTTTTCTCATGTTTGTCTCCTCATAACTTACTTCTATTATGATACCATATTTAAGCTCTTTTGTAAACACGAAAATATTGACTTTACTCACAAATTATGATACAATCTAAAAAAATCGGGAGGCCTTGCCGCGTGGAAAGATTATATCCTATAAAAATAAAATACGGCGTATCGCGCGCACCGTGGGGCGAGGCCCGTTACACCGAGATCGGTGAGGACTTTCCCCTTCTTATAAAATTCATAGATGCAAAGGAAAAGCTCTCCGTTCAGGTCCACCCCGAGGGCAAGACGGAGATGTGGTATGTCATCAAAGCCGAGGAAGGCGCAGAGCTGATACTTGGGCTTGCCGACGGTGTTACAAAAGATGAATTTAAAAAAGCCGTGGAAAGCGGAGATCCCATGCCGCTTTTAAATCGGATCAAAGTGCATTCGGGAGAAACTTATTTTATCCCCGCAGGGCTCGTACACGCCATCGGCGGCGGTATACTTGTCGCCGAGATACAGCAAAATCTCGATATAACATACAGGCTTTATGACTACGGACGAGGACGCGAGCTGCACACGGAAAAAGCGTTTTGCGCCATGCGCGAGTTTTCGGAAAAAGACATTGAAGATATGCAATTTTCGCGCGGCAAAACGGACCCCGAATGTACCGTAAACTGCGAATATTTTTCGGTTTTTAAAATCGATCTCAACGGTGAGCGTAAATTCTGCCCTGAAAGCACCTTTCATTCCCTGCTCTGCATTCAAGGCAGCGCAGATATCGTCTGCAACAATGAAAAATACCCGCTTACCGCAGGCGATTGCTATATTTTGCCGCAAGGCGTAGACGAATATACGCTTTTCGGGGCGGCGCAGATCTTGCTGAGCAAAATTTATTAAGCGCAATATACAATTTGCAAAGCGAATTGATTCCACGCAAAGCCCTTCGGTCTTAAATAAAAACAACCTAAATCGAAAAACTCGATTTAGGTTGTTTTTGGTGACCCACCGGGGAATCGAACCCCGGACACCTTGATTAAAAGTCAAGTGCTCTACCGCCTGAGCTAGTGGATCGTGTCGCGCGACTTCGCGGACTTATATATAATACCATATTCGGGCATTTTTGTCAAGTTTTTTGTGTTCTGCGTTTTGCACAAAAACTATCGTCGCGCGCATATATAATTTGTTTATTATTACAGCTTCTTGAGCCTGTCGGAGAGCTTTGAGATCTCAGTTGGGTTTATTTCAGGCAAAATTCGGACCATACTCTCGTCATCGGAGTCGCCGTTATTGATAATTTCGTTTCTCATTGAGCGCACAATGGCTCGCATAAGAAAATTTTTCTGCCGATCCGGCTTCAGCTCGCCACCGAAATACGAAATATCGACTGCCGCCATGCGAAGACGCGGCGGAAACGTGTCCTCGATGTATTCATCGACGCGATCGGCAAAGGCGGCACAGATATAGCCCGCAAAATGCTTGCTTTCAAGCTCCGATGCCTTTTCCTTTATGAATTTAACGACCGCTTTTTCGGGTTTTCCGTAATATATCGACGTTCCGACAACGACGGTGTCATACTCGCCGAGCTTCGGCGTGCTGACAGAAAGATCGCAGACCGTCACGTCGCGATCGCCAAGCGCAAGACGCAGCATCTCCGCGCACTCTGCCGTTACTCCGACCCTGCCCGCATATGCTATAAGTATTTTCATTTTCTCTCCGTTCTATTTGTTCTTTATTTAATTATAGCACACTTTTTTATCATAATCAACAAAAAGGTCGGCGTTGCCGACCTTTTTATTAAATTTCAACGATCCAGCCCTCGGGAGCGGGAATTCTGCCCATCTGGATTCCTGTGAGAGTTTCGTAAAGCTTCTTGGTCACAGGGCCCATCTCGGTCATACCTGCGGGGAACGCGATCTCTCGTCCGTGATCAACGATCTTGCCAACGGGCGAGATAACTGCTGCCGTTCCGCAAAGTCCGCACTCGGTGAAGCTGTCAAGCTCATCTTTGCTGATAACTCTCTCCTCGGCATTAAGTCCGAGATAATCACGCGCAACGACCATGAGCGACCGACGGGTGATCGACGGCAATATGCTATCCGACTTGGGTGTAACGACGCCTCCGTCCTTGGTGACGAAAATGACGTTTGCACCGCCGGTCTCCTCTATCGTCGTATGTGTTGCGGCATCGAGATATATATTCTCGTCATAGCCTTGCTCGTGGGCATCTACTATATTATAAAGGCTCATAGCATAGTTAAGTCCTGCTTTAATATGACCCGTTCCGTGCGGCGCTGCACGGTCAAGATCGGAAAGTCTGACCGTCAGGGGTCTGACACCGCCCTTAAAGTAAGGGCCGACGGGTGTAACGAGTATTCTGAACTGATACTCGGTTGCGGGCTTGACGCCGATAACGGCGTTCGTGCCCATCATATAGGGTCTTATGTAGAGCGTTGCGCCCGAACCGAACGGCGGAACATACGCTGCGTTGGCGGCAACGACCTTTTTTACTGCCTCAATGAATTTCTCTTTCGGATAGACGGGCATTTTAAGGCGCTTTGCCGAAGCTTCCATACGCTCTGCGTTGAGATCGGGACGGAATGTGACTATTCTGCCGTCCTCCGTGGTATATGCCTTAAGTCCCTCAAAGCATGTCTGCGCATATTGAAAAACGCAGGCGCACTCATTGAGCGTGATCGAGTGATCGGGGGTCAGTGTTCCCTCGTCCCATTTTCCGTCCTTATAATTTGAAACGAAGCTGAAATCGGTCTGCATATATCCGAAGCCGAGTGAGCCCCATTCAATATTCTTCTTTTCCATAATTGCCTCCGCTGGTTAAAAATATATTAAAAGTTTATCACAACGTGCCGCGCTTGTCAATATTTTTGATAAAAATATCCTTGTATTGTGATTTATAAAATGATATAATTATAATAATAAATACGGAGGACACGAAATGAGAGAGATCATCAAAAGTGAATACGACGGTCTTACGCTTCGCACGTATCTTCAGAGCAAGCTTTTCATTTCGGGGCGTCTTCTCACTCGGTTAAAGCAGACCGACGGCGGAATCAAAGTCAACGGCGAGCGCGTAACAGTGCGTTACGTTTTAAGGGCGGGCGATATTCTTGAGCTTGCAGACTGTGATACGAAAACAAATGAATCGGTCGAGCCGCGTGACCTTGCGATCTGCGTGCTTTTCGAAAATGACGATGCAATCGTCCTTGCAAAACCGCCGCACATGCCAACTCACCCCTCTCACGGTCACCGTAATGACACGCTCGCAAACGCGCTCGCGTTCCGCTTTCGCGACATTCCCTTTGTTTTCCGCCCGATAAACCGCCTTGATCGGGATACAAGCGGCGTTGTTTTGGTCGCAAAAAATCAGCGTGCGGCATCGTTTTTCGCCGAGGCTATGAAGCGCGGAGAATTCAAGAAAACATATCTTGCCGTCTGCGACGGCGAGCTTTCCGGGGCAGGCACGGTCGAAAAGCCGATCAAGCGAGCGGAAAAAAGCATAATTTTGCGTGTTGTGTGCAATCAGGAAGACGAAGGGGCACAATATGCAAAAACGGAATATGAGGTGCTCGCGTCAAACACGCGCGCCTCGCTTGTGCGCGTCAGTCCCAAAACGGGCCGCACGCATCAAATACGCGTACATCTTGCATCGCTCGGCGCGCCTATCGTCGGCGACAGCCTTTACGGGCGCGAAAGTGAGTATATCGACCGTCAGGCGCTCCATGCGTATTCGCTTGAATTCCCCTTGCCTACAGGCGAGCGGATCTGCATAAAAGCCCCTCTGCCCGAAGATATACTGTTGCTTTTATCTGCGCTCGAAATAGAAAAGGATAGAATATGATCAAAAAAATCAAAAATTTCGGAATAGGATATTCCCTGCTTTTTGTATTCGCGGCTATAAGCCTTACTATCTATATCGCGGCGATAATTTCCACGCCCTTTGCTGATTTTTTCAACCGATATCCCGCGGCGTTTGTGCGTGCCGCGCTTTCATATGCCACATTTCTTTTGCCGATCTCGCTTGCGGAGATCATGCTGATTTTGCTTATCCCCGGCGTAGTCCTTCTTATGATATATGCCTTCCGTCGCTGCTGCGCCTCTTGGAAAAGAGTTTTTCTGTTTTCGGCAAGGCTCATCGCCGTTGCCTCCCTGCTCTTTTCGCTTTTCGTTTGGACGCTCGGAACGGGCTACCGAACGACCCCGATAGAAGATCGGCTTGAGCTTGCGGATAAGGAAACGACCGCGAGCGGCGTAAGATCGGCTGCCGAGCTACTGATAGCCGAAATTTCCGAGCTTCGCGGCGAAATCGAATACGCCGAGGACGGCTTCTCCGTTATGCCGTATAATTACGAAGAAATGTCAAAAAAGCTTATGGAGGCTTACGGCAAGGTCTGTGATAAATACGATTTCATTTCTCGCTTTTCGAGCCGCCTCAAGCCCGTCATGCTGAGCGAGCTTATGACGTACACTCATATTTCGGGCGTTTATTCATATTTTACCGGCGAGGCGAATATAAATATAACCTTCCCCGATTACGGTTTGCCATACACGGCTGCACACGAGCTTGCACATCAGCGCGGTATTGCGCGAGAGGACGAAGCAAATTTCGTTGCGTTTCTTGTGTGCGAGGCATCAGACGACCCGTATATCCGTTACTCAGGCTATGTCGGCTTGCTCGAATATATGCTGGGGGCATACAGGGAAGCTCCCGATTACCGTGAGCTTTATCAAACGATCCCCGCCGAGCTTCGCGGTGAGTTTCGTGCATACTCTGATTTTTGGGAAAAATATGCCGATAATGTAGTCGGCGATATTTCCGGCGCAATAAATGACAGCTATCTTCAAATTCAAGGAACTCCCGGAAGCATCAGCTATTCGCTTGTGGTCGATCTCGCGGTAAAATATTTCAACACTTGAATTTTTTTGCATATAATGGTATAGAGTTTTGATTTTCTATTTCTTTTTTTGAAAATTTGTGATATAATGTAAAGTAGCATAAAACATTCTTCGCAAAGGATACGGTTTATGAACAAAATTACAGTTAAAGGCGGCAACCGGCTATACGGCACAGTGCAGATAAGCGGCATGAAAAATGCCGCCCTTCCGATCGTTTTTGCGAGCATTGTAACCGGCGAGACCTGTATTATAGAGAATATTCCGCTTGTTGATGACGTTTTAAAATCAATAGAAATAATCCGCGAAATGGGCGGCTCTGCCGAATTCATCGAGCCGACCACGGTTAAAATAGATACAAAAAATTTTGTTGCCGGGTCATCTCCAGATGACCTTGCATGCAAGATCCGCGGCTCAATGTATCTTCTCGGTGCTGAGCTTGCGCGCAGCGGTGAGACCGTTCTCAAGCAGCCCGGTGGCTGCAATATCGGCAAGCGACCGATGGATATTCACATGAAAGCATTTACAGCACTCGGAGCAGATATGGACGAGGGCGATGATTATATTCGCGGCAAGGTGCGCGACAAGCTTCGCGGAGCTAATATTTATTTTGATTTTCCGTCTGTCGGTGCGACTATCAATGCAATTATAGCCGCCGTCACGGCAGAGGGCACGACCGTGATAGAAAACGCGGCACGCGAGCCCCACATCGTTGATGTGGCTAATTTTTTCAACACCTGCGGTGCAAACGTTACCGGTGCCGGAACAAATACGATAAAGATCCACGGGGTCGAAAAGCTCCACGGCTGTACATATGCAATAATCCCCGATATGATCGAGGCAGGTACATATATGACCGCAGTTGCGGCCACCGGCGGCTCTGTTACGATCGAGGGTATAATCCCAAAGCACATGGAAAGCGTTTCGCAAAAGCTCATTGATATGGGTGCTTGCGTTGAGGAGGGCGACGAGTGGATAACCGTCACCTCGGACGGACATCTTCGCGGAATAAAGATAAAAACCATGCCCTACCCCGGATTCCCGACAGATATGCAGCAGCAGTTCGGTGCTCTGCTTTGCCTTGCAGAGGGAGAGGGCGAGATATACGAAAGCATATTTGAAGACAGACTTCGCTATACGGCGGAGCTTGGTAAAATGGGGGCGCAGATCACGGTCTCGGATCGCACCGCGACCTTCCACGGAGTAAAAAAGCTGACCGGAGCTTCGGTTCGCGCGCTTGATCTTCGCGCCGGCGCGGCGCTCGTTATCGCGGGTCTTTGCGCCGAGGGCAAAACGGAGGTTTCCGGCGCTGATTACATTTATCGCGGATATTATGATTTCGTGCCGACCTTGCGCCGCCTCGGAGCTGACATTTCCGAGGACAAATACGCAACACATATCTACGGAGACTGAAAAAGTCCGCCAAAGGCGGACTTTTTATTTTATCAGATCCTTAATTATTTCGCCGGCTATGATAAGCCCCGCAACAGACGGAACGAACGAAACGCTCCCGATCACCCCAAGATCATTCGTTTTTGCCGCTTCACGGGAATAAACGACTTTAAGCTTTTTGTCGATGCCGAGAGGACGAAGCTGTTTTCTCACCGCACGCGCAAGCGGACAAGTATCCGTTTTTGACAGATAAGCGACCTCAAATTTTGTCGGGTCAAGCTTATTTCCCGTCCCCATAGCAGAGATCATAGGTATGCCGAGTGCATCGGCTCGACGCGCAAGCTCAACCTTTGCCGCAACGGTATCGACCGCATCGGCTATGTAATCGCACCCGTCAAGCGAAAATTCATCGGCGTTTTTCGGAAGATAAAACACCTTATGTGCCGTGACCTTGCAATCGGGATTTATATCCGCGATCCGAGCCTTCATAACATCGACCTTTGCCCGACCGAGCGTTGAACGGAGCGCGATTATCTGGCGATTTATGTTGGATTCGGCAACGGTGTCCGCGTCATAGATATCAAGCGCACCGATACCTGCGCGCGCAAGCGCCTCGCAAATAAAGCCGCCGACACCTCCGACACCGAAAACGGCAACACGCGCGCTTTTCAGCTTATCGCACGCACCGCCGCCTAAAAGGGCGGCGGTGCGGCTCATTTCTTCATTGTTCATCTGGCAAAATCAGCCTCTGTCGCCTCGTCATCAACGGGGATCTCGTAGATCGGCTTGGCAGCGCGTCCTGCGTTATCGGCGCGCTTTCTTCTGTGGAAGCCTGCGTTTATCGCGTGATCGGCGCAGGTCGCCTCGTCTTCGTCAAACACCTCGTAATCGTCCTCGTCGAAAAAGTCAAAGGCATATCCGTTATTCTTCTTTTTCGCGCGGCGAAGTAGGAAATACCCTCCGGCAAGATCAACAGCCGCCACGGCTGCGATCGCTGCGAGCAGATTTTTCTTTTTAATGCAGGTAACAATAAAAATTATCACGAGCAGGCAGGCAGAAAATATCAGTGCCATTCCGAGATATTCACGTTCTCTTTTCTTCATATTAATCTCCATTCCGCCGCTGAGTAGCAGCACAAACAGTTTTGAATTTAGTAGCGTGAGCAGGAAATAATCTCTTGCGCCAATCTTCTTATAACGCAGATTTATCTTTTGCGTTTTGCTTTAAGAAAGCGTTGATAAATCCGTCTATCTCGCCGTCCATGACTGCCGAGATGTTTCCGCTTTCAAAGCCCGTTCTGTTGTCCTTTGCAAGCGTGTAAGGCATAAATACATACGAGCGTATCTGCGCACCCCACTCTATGTTGGTCTTGTTGCCCTTTATGTCCTCGATCTTGTCAAGATGCTCGCGCAGCTTTATTTCCATGAGCTTTGCTTTCAACATTTTAAGCGCGGTCTCCTTGTTTTGGAGCTGCGAGCGCTCTGTTTGACAGCCGACGACAATACCGGTTGCCTTGTGGACTATGCGGATCGCCGATGAGGTCTTATTGATGTGCTGACCGCCCGCACCGCTTGATTTGTGAGCCGAAACTTCTATTTCGTCATCACGGATCTCAATGGCATCGATCTTATCGAATTCAGGCAACACCTCGATCGACGCAAAAGAGGTCTGACGGCGTCCCGCGGCATCAAACGGTGAGCAGCGAACAAGTCTGTGAACGCCGTTTTCACTCTTAAGATATCCGTAAGCATTAGTGCCGATGACCATTATAGTTGCACTCTTGATTCCCGCCTCATCACCGTCCAGCCAATCCATGAGCTTGACTGTAAATTTATGAGATTCAGCCCAACGAGTGATCATGCGGTAAAGCATCTGCGCCCAATCTTGTGCTTCTGTGCCGCCCGCACCCGGGTGGAAGGAAACGATTGCGTTGTTTTTATCGTACTCACCGCAAAGAAGAGTTTCAAGTCTCATTCTCTCCTCTTCTTCAACAATACCTGCGAGCTCTGCCTGTACCTCGGGAATAGATCCCTCGTCATTTTCCTCTATTGCCATCTCGGCAAGTGTGATCGCGTCCTCAAGACGAACCGAAAGCGCCTCAAAATCCTCTATTTTGTCTTTTGTCTGCTTTATTGTTTGAAGGACCTTTGACGAATTCTCCTGATTGCTCCAAAAGTCCTGCTCCTGTGTTTGCTCCTCAAGCTTTTTGACATTCTCACGAAGCTCCTCAATGCGAAGCGAATCGCCGAGCTCCTTTATTGTTTCTCTATGCAGAGTAAGCGTGTATCTTGCTTCTTCAAGTGCCGCTATCAACTGTTTTTTCCTCCATAGGCATAATATTCATATCTTATCCTATTTATTATAACATAAGTATACCGCCTTTGGCAAGTATAAATTCAATTTTTGCAAAAAAAGCGCCTGCCGCGCTATGCGCGGCAGGCATGACACTTTTATATCAGTCGGGGAATTTTTTAAGCTGTTGCTTTATAAGCAGCTCCGCAGTACCGGAATATTTCTTATACATGGACGCAAAATCTTTGTTTCCGTCATACATAAGGGCCTCGAGTCTCAAATACAGATCGTTCCAGGAATACGCAATACCGACATCATATGTACGTGACGCGAAAATTTCATCAAGAAGCGCGGGCGTGATATCGTCCTTTGCAAATCTCGACTTCTGTGCCTGATCATAGTATGCGGGTCGGAGGATCTTGTGCGACTCCGCTGCCCAGAATTCAAATATAACGGACGTTTTCTCGGCATTTTCAGGAGCAGTCTTGGAGAAGCAGACAACCGTTGCAACATTGTTTACAGGTGTGTAGTATCTTGACTGCTGATCGTTATACATAGGAGGAGCAAGAATTCCGATATGCATTTCAGTGTCAAGATAGTAAAAATCGCGAGACGCTGCGAGCACCTCTGGAATAAAGAGAATGTTTCCGTGAGAATAAAGCTCTAACATCTTAGCCGTATCGGCATCGGAGGCAAGAACGCGTGTTCCGGTCGTAGTATACGGATTAATTGTAATGCCGATCCAATAAGGACGGAGCGATATTGTTTTTTCCATGATATCGATCACGTTGCCGCTGTTCATCGTGAGCTTGAAGGTGTTGCCGTCGGCAACCGCGACCTTTTCACCCGCACCGGTAAACAGTGAAGTTGCAAGATACTGATGGCCTATGAGTCCCCAAGCACTGTCCTCGCTGGTGCTGGTGGGATCGTCAGTAGCAGCTTCCACCATCTCGATAAATTTATCGATCGTCCACTTCTTGTTCGCGAAAAGATCGTAAGGATCTTCAAGACCGCGTGACTGTATAACCTTATGGTTGAAGAAGAATACCCAGGTTGCATCCTCGTCAACGCAGGTGATATCGGAGAAGAAATAATAAAGCTTGCCCTTTATCTTAAGATCATTGACGGAGTTTTGATCATACCAAGGCTTCGAGGTGTCTAAGTACTCAAGGTCGGAGGTTGCATAAAGCTTACCGGTTTGCGCAAGCTTATATGATTCTGCTGCTCTAAGAATAAACATGTCGTATTCGTTGCTGTTCGTCTGCAGAGCTGTTGCAGCCTCGTTATAAGCTCCCTGAACTTGCGCAATATCAACTCCGAGCCTATCATAAAGCGAGTCGTTTCTCTTCTTTATCGCATTTGCTATCTCCGTTACGACGAGCTCGGTTTCACCGTTATACATTATATCATAGTTGCCCCATTGCGTTACACCAATTCGTGACATGACAGTGAATGTAGTCCCC
>SVSW01000047.1 GCA_015064095.1 Oscillospiraceae bacterium
CTGCAAGAGCCTTACCCATAACGGAAAGCTCCTTCTGAATGAGGTAACCGCAAACGGCGGGGAGATAATCCGCAACACCTGCGGTGGAGGCGTGAGCTCTGTGAGCTGCGCCGAAAGCGTCGTTTACATAGACCTCTGCATATGCTGCAAGCTCCTTTGCAAGGTCAGCACCGTTCTTGGTCTCGCGAGCATCAAAACGTGTGTTTTCAAGGAGAACTGCGTAGCCGGGCTTAAGTGCTGCAACCTTTGCCTTTGCGTCATCACCGATAAGGTCCTCGGCGAAGGTGACCTTGTTATCAAGCAGCTCGTTGAGGCGAACGGCAACGGGAGCAAGGGTGAATTTCTTTTTATCGTCCTTCGCCGCCTTTGCGAGGAGCTCCGCAGTCTTTGCAGCCTGCTCTGCCTCGGGAAGCTCTGCAACCTTTGCCTTTTCCTTCTTTGTCAGACCGAAGCCCTCGGTAAAGATCGCGTGCGGCTTACCCATGTGAGAGCAAAGAATGACCTTTGCGCCCTTATCAAGCAGGTACTTGATGGTGGGGAGAGCACCGATGATTCTCTTGTCGCTTGTGATAACGCCGTCCTTGATCGGAACGTTGAAATCGCAACGAACGAGAACTGTCTTGCCGGATACCTCGATATCCTCAATGGTTTTCTTGTTGTAGTTCATTTTTTTATTTCCTTTCGAATATTTTTTCGAGAAAATTTATTTCCACCCTATAATATACCATATTTTCCGCATTTTATCAAGACCCTAATATGAAATTTTTGACAAACAGAGGCAAAAATATTTGTACATTGTGACAAAAGAGCAGAGCTCTGATGAGCTCTGCTCTTTCTTTTATTCGACCTCGCTGAAATTATCCTTACCGACAGAGCAGAGAGGGCACTCGAAATCGTCGGGAAGATCCTCGAATTTCGTTCCGGCGGCAATGCCGTTATCGGGATCGCCGAGAGCTTCGTCGTACTCCCAGCCGCAAACATCACAAACGTATTTTTTCATAATTATCTCCTTTTTTTATTCTATCGGTTCAAAATCGGCAGGACCGTGCTTGCAAAGCGGGCAAACAAAATCCTCGGGCAGGGTGTCACCCTCGTAGACATATCCGCAGATCGTGCAAACAAATCCGCGCTTACCCTCAGTCTGCGGCTTCGGCTTGACGTTTGAGTGATAATAAGCATAAGTCATGCTCTCGCGGTCTGAGATCACGCGCGCCTCGGTGACGGAGCAGATGAACATTCCGTGAGTGTCAAGATCGAGATACTGCTCGACCTTGAGCGACATCATAGAGTTGATATATCTCGGCAAAAATACAAGTCCGTTGTCGGAGCGAAGCGGCTCGCAGTCTGCGAACTTGTCAACGTTTCTGCCGCTTCGGAAGCCAAACGCCTCAAAAACGGCGAACGGCGCGTCGACGGTCAGGCAGTTGATGTTCATTTTGCCCGTCTGTTTTATAACGTGGTGCGAATAGTTTTCTTTGTTGATAGTGACGGCGATACGGTTCGGCGTGTTCGTCACCTGCGTGACGGTATTCACGATAAGTCCGTTGTCCTTTTTGCCGTCGTTTGAGGTGATGACGTAAAGTCCGTAGCCGATGTTAAAGAGAGCCGAAAGATCGTTTTTGTTGGCGGTCGTGTCCTGCTGAGCGAGGTAATCGCGGCAAAGCTCGTCTGCAAGGGCGGTGAGCTGATCGTTGCTTTCCTCGGAAAGCGAGGAGAGGATACGGACGGTGTTTTCCGCAAACGTGAGATTTTTGCTCTTTTCAAGCATTTCGCGCATGACCTTGGCGGCAAGCGGCGCCCAGCTTCCGTTTTCGATGAAGGCGACCGTGCGGTTCGAGTAATTACGCTCGGTCAAATGATTGATGAACGTGCGCATAAATGGGAAGATCTCGGCATTATAAGTGGTCGTTGCGAGCACGAGCTTTGAGTAGCGGAATGCGTCCTCAACGGCCTCTGCCATATCGCAGCGGGCAAGATCGTTGACTACGACCTTCGGGCAGCCGTTGGCGCGGAGCTTTTCGGCAAGAGCCAAGACCGCTTTTTTGGTGTTTCCGTAAACCGAGGTATAAGCTATCACGATGCCTTCTTCCTCGGGCTGATAGCTTGACCAGGTGTTGTAAAGACCGAGATAGTAGCCGAGGTTTTCGGTAAGGATCGGGCCGTGGAGAGGGCAGATCTTTTCGATCTCAAGCCCTGCGGCCTTTTTGAGAAGGGCCTGCACCTGCGCGCCGTATTTTCCAACGATGCCGATATAGTAACGGCGAGCCTCGCAAGCCCAGTCCTCGTCGGCATCGAGTGCGCCGAACTTGCCAAAGCCGTCGGCAGAAAAGAGGACCTTATCGGTGCTGTCGTAGGTCACGATGACCTCGGGCCAGTGCACCATCGGTGCGGTCACGAAGGTAAGGTTATGTTTGCCGAGGGAGAGGGTAGAGCCCTCGCCGACGACGGTACGGCTGTCGCCAAAATCCGTGCCGAAAAAATTTTTCATCATGGCGAACGCCTTTTGCGAGGAAACGACGGTCGCGTTGGGGTATGCTTTCATGAAATTTAATATGTTCGCGGAATGGTCGGGCTCCATATGCTGGACTATGAGATAATCGGGCTTTCTGCCGTCGAGCGCGTTTTCGATGTTATCGAGCCACTCGTGAGTGAAATTCTGATCGACGGTATCCATAATGGCGATCTTGTCGTCAATGATCGCGTAGGAGTTGTATGCCATGCCGTTCGGAACTACGTACTGACCCTCGAAAAGATCGATCTTTCGGTCGTTCACACCGATGTAGATAATGTCCTTTGTGATGTTCATTTTTATACCTCGTTAATTTTATTTTGATCAAAAGCATTTGCCCGTTTTGCAGTCCTCGGCTTCGCCGCCTCGGAAGCAAAGCTCGTTTTCGCACCTTCCGTCGCGCTCAATCGAAACGAGATTTTTGACCGTCGTTTCGGCAATGTTCGACAACGCCTCCTCGGTCAAAAACGCCTGATGCGACGTAACGATAACGTTCGGCATCGAAATAAGCCGAGCCAGTGTATCGTCCTCGACTATATGCCCCGAAAAATCCTCAAAGAAGAAATCGCTTTCCTCCTCGTAAACGTCAAGGCACGCCGCCCCGACCTTTCTTGACTTGATACCCGAAAGCAAGGCCTCGGCATCAACGAGCGCACCGCGCGAGGTGTTCAGTATCACAACGCCGTGGCGGCATTTTTCGAGAGTTTTTTCATCGATTATATGATAAGTTTCCTCGGTCAAGGGGCAGTGCAGGGATATGATGTCGCTGTTTTCGAAAAGCTCGTCAAGCTCAACGTAGCGTATATTTTCGCCGTCCTCAAGATCTGCGGCGCGAAATTTATCGTATGCCAGCACCCTCATGCCGAAGCCTCGGCAAATGCTTATAAACGCGCGTCCGATACGTCCCGTTCCGATAACGCCGACGGTCTTGCCGTGAAGATCAAAGCCTGTCATTCCCGAAAGACTGAAATTGAAATCGCGAGTGCGTATATACGCCTTGTGGATACGGCGGATCGAGGTCAGGAGCATAGCCATGGCGTGCTCGGCAACGGCGTACGGCGAGTACGCGGGCACGCGCACGATATGGATCTTGCCGAAAGCGTGGCGCACGTCGACGTTATTGAATCCGGCGCAACGCAACGCAATATATTTTACACCCAAAGAGGTAAGTTTGTCAATAACCTCGTCGTCAACGATATCGTTGACGAAAACGCAGACTCCGTCACAGCCGGCGGCAAGTGATGCCGTGTCCCCGTTCAGCCTGGTCTCAAAAAATTTGAATTTTATATCATTTTCCTCGCCGTATCGCTCAAAAGAAGGACGATCGTACGGCTTCGTGTCAAAAAATGCGATCTTCATCGTAACACCTCAATCTCTATATAATTATTATAACATAAAACTGTAAAAATATTTGTTGCATTTGCAACAAAAAGGTGCAGACATATGTCTGCACCCAACTTTTATTTGTTTTTCTTGTTTTCCTTGCGCTCGCGCCAAAAGCGGCGGTGATGCTCTATCTTATTTTTGCGTTCAACTGCGGCGCGCGCGTCAGTCTTTTCGTGCGGTACGATCTCGCCCGCCTTCGTCAGTGCCCACTTGGTCATCATGGGGCCGAAGAGCTCATAAACAAGTACTGCAAAGAGGGTGATATTAACGACCAGATTGATGTCTGCGGCGGGGAAAACATCGCTTGCGTTTTTCATGGCAACGCACATTCCGAGCGCAACGCCTGCCTGCGGAAAGAGCGTGATGCCGAGGTAATTTTGAATGGTTTTGTCGCATTTTACGATCTCGGAGCTGACCTTAGCACCGAAATATTTTCCGATGCAGCGGAAAACGATATAGATAAAGCCGACGCCGACGAATATGATGTTTGCGAAGACTCCGAGGTCAAGCTCAGCGCCGCTGAGCACGAAGAACATAATGAAAAGCGGAGCGGTCCAGCGATCGAGGCGGTCCATAAGCTCCTCTGAAAAATCGCAGATGTTGCAGAAAACTGTTCCGAGCATCATGCAGGTGAGAAGCGAGGAGAAGCCGATATGCACACCGCCGGGAAGCTCGAATTTGAGCAAAGAGATCGCAACGGTCAAGATAACGAAGGTGACGGACATGGCAAGGCGCTTGCTTCTTGACTTGAAGAAACGCTCAAACCAAGTGAAGATCAGACCGACGGTAACACCGAGTGCGAGCGAGAGCACGATCTCGATCACGGGGTTGACGAGTATTGAAATGATATCGGGCTTGCCGGACACCATTGCCTTTGCGATACCGAACGAAACGGAGAAGACGACAAGACCCACGGCGTCGTCAAGTGCAACGATGGGCATGAGGATATCCGTCAGCTTGCCCTTAGCCTTGTACTGATTGATAACCATCAACGTTGCGGCAGGGGCAGTCGCGGTCGCTATCGCTCCGAGGATTATAGCGGCGGGAACGGTTATGACGTTAGGGAACAAAAAGTGCAAAGCAACGAGCGCGGCGTCGACGGCGACAGTCGCTGCTATCGCTTGGAATACCGCAATGAACGTTGCCTGCTTTCCGATCTCGCGCAGCTTCGGCAAACGGAATTCGTTGCCCATGGTGAAGGCGATAAAGCCGAGTGCGACGTCGGATACAAGCTCAAAGCTGCTGACAGCCTCGTGAGTAAATCCGAGACCGCCGATCCCGAGCCGACCGAGCACAAAGGGCCGATCAGCACGCC